>NZ_DFBY01000048.1:0-88475 GCF_002366815.1 Psychrobacter sp. UBA3068
ATAGATCTGATCTATGTTTCTTAACGCAGCTCCCTTCCGACTGGGTGGCATTATACGCGCTTTTAGTTGGGGGTCAAGGGGTTATTTAATTAATTATTGATTTACTGCTTATTAACCCTATATAGGTACAAGAACAACGAATCCTACTATCTATTTAAGAGCTTTGGTCGGCTTGTTTTTCGTTTTCCGTCTGGCTGGGGTCTACGGCGGGTGAATCCCTTGCTATCTAGTGTTTATAGACAGTTTTTGCTATAATAGCTGCTTCCATAGCGTGGTTTCTCTGCTCTACTATTGAGTTTCTTCTATATAGGTAAAGTACTGCTCCTTATTGTGAGCCAGTCAGGTATTATCCATGCTTGGTTTTTAAGAGAACATGCAAATTATCTTAGAGCAGAATAGGCACGTATGTAGTTTTATCACGTCTTACAATGATTGAATATAAATGATGTGGTCTCACGGTTATATGATTGATGGTTGCAGTCATCACTGCCAACGGACCCAAAAACAGGTGAATAGATTATGGTAGCGATTACTTTACCCGATGGTAGCGTAAAAAACTTCGAAGGCAATACAACAGTCATGGAAGTGGCGCAGAGTATTGGGGCAGGACTTGCTAAAGCAACGGTCGCTGGACGTGTGGACGGTCATTTGGTAGATGCGCATGACCCTATTGTTGCTGATGCTAACGTTGAAATCGTGACACCAAAAGACACTGATGGCGTGGATATCATTCGTCATTCGTGTGCCCATTTGTTGGGGCATGCCGTCAAACAGCTGTATCCTGATGTAAAAATGGTGATTGGCCCTGTCATTGACGACGGCTTTTATTACGATATTTTTAGTGAGACACCTTTTACCCCTGAGCACATGGAAAAAATCGAAAAACGCATGATGGCGCTGATCAAGCAAGATTATGACGTGATTAAAAAAATGACCCCACGCGATGAAGCGATTGAAATATTTCAGTCACGTGGTGAAGACTATAAGCTTAAATTGATTAATGACATGCCTGGCGAAGAAGCCTTTGGCCTTTATCATCATCAAGAATATGTCGATATGTGCCGTGGCCCACACGTACCAAACACACGGTTTTTAAAAGTATTTAAATTGACCAAAATGTCTGGAGCTTATTGGCGCGGCGATGCCAAAAATGAGCAATTACAACGTATCTATGGTACAGCGTGGGCCGATAAAAAAGATTTAAAAGCTTATATTCAGCGTATTGAAGAAGCAGAGAAACGTGACCACCGTAAGATTGGTAAGGCGCTCAATCTGTTTCACATGCAAGAACAAGCGCCAGGTATGGTGTTTTGGCACGCAAACGGTTGGACGATTTATCAAGTGCTTGAGCAGTATATGCGTAAGGTACAATACGATAATGGCTATGAAGAAATCAAAACGCCACAAATCGTGGATCGCAGCTTGTGGGAGCGTTCTGGCCATTGGGGCAACTATGCAACCAACATGTTCACTACTGCCAGCGAAAACCGTGATTATGCGGTAAAACCGATGAACTGCCCTTGCCACGTGCAAGTGTTCAATCAAGGTCTAAAATCTTATCGTGACTTACCGTTGCGTATGGCGGAATTTGGTTCGTGTCATCGTAACGAACCATCAGGCTCCCTACATGGCTTGATGCGAGTGCGCGGATTTACTCAAGATGATGCCCACATTTTTTGTACTCAATCACAAATTCAGCAGGAAGTGGCAGACTTTATTAAGCTCACCCTTGCGGTTTATGAAGATTTTGGCTTTGATAACATTATTATGAAGCTCTCTACACGTCCTGAAAAGCGTGTCGGCAGCGACGAATCTTGGGATTTTGCTGAAAAAGCACTGGCAGATGCGCTTGATAGCTCAGGGCTTGATTGGGAGTACCTTCCAGGAGAAGGCGCGTTCTATGGCCCGAAGATTGAATTTAGTCTAAAAGACTCTTTAGGACGTGTTTGGCAGTGCGGTACCATTCAAGTTGACCCTAATATGCCTGAACGTCTGGATGCCGAATTTGTGAATGAACAAAATGAGCGCGAAGTGCCTATTATGTTGCACCGTGCGATCTTAGGTTCATTCGAGCGCTTCATCGGTATACTCATTGAAAACTATGCAGGTTGGATGCCAGTATGGCTTGCGCCGCAACAAGTGGCAGTCATGAACATCACTGATAAACAAGGCGATGCCTGCGAAAATGTGGTCAGTGAGTTAAAAAATGCAGGTATTCGCGCGGTTAGTGACTTGCGTAACGAAAAGATTGGATTTAAGATACGAGAGAAAACATTAGAACGTATTCCCTATATGCTAGTATTAGGGGATAAAGAAGTCGAATCGGGCAGTGTCAACGTCCGAACCCGTGAAGGTGAAAACCTTGGCGTGATGAGTGTTTCTGAATTTATTACATTAGTACAGACCGCTGTCAGTAAAAAAGGCCGACAGACCCCAAAAACAGATGAGGAGTAATACCTATTAAACAGTCCAACCGTTTGAACATCAACGAAGATATCAATGTCAAAGAAGTCCGTCTCGTTAAAGAAGACGGTGAGCAAATGGGCGTGGTCGATATCGAAACCGCGATGAAAGCGGCACGTGATGAAAATCTAGATTTGGTCGAATTAGTTCCTGAAGCCAAGCCTCCAGTATGCAAAATCATGGATTATAAACATTTCCTCTATGATCAAAAGCAAAAGGCAAAAGAAGCTAAAAAGAACCAAAAGCAGACTCAGCTCAAAGAGATGAAGCTACGCCCTAGTACCGAAGAAGCCGATTATCAGGTAAAACTGAGAAAAATCGTGAGCTTCTTGGAAGATCAAGACAAAGTTAAAATTAGCATTCGCTTCCGTGGACGTGAAATGGCGCACCAAGATATTGGCCGCAAACAACTTGATCGTATCATTGAAGACACCGCTGATATCTCAAACGTCGAACAGTACCCTAAGATGGAAGGTCGTCAAATGGGTATGCTGCTTGGGCCAACTAAGAAAAAGTAATCTATTGACCAGATTACTCATTAGTTGTGGCTGTTAGTGAGTCGATTTAGATATTCTGTACAGATACTTATAATCTTAACCATCAATATGCTGCGGGATATTGATGGTTTTTTACCATTTAGTGCTGTAAATAGTTATTTTTGAACATAATAAGTCCACGCTAATTTACAAAACCCATCTTCTCAACCTTTTTATTACCCGTTAATCTAAAGGTCTGCTCTGTGACTTTTAAATATAATTTTAATAAAAACAATGAAGTCCATCGTAAGTTTCTACCGTCTGCTAACTTATTTTGCGACTTACTTTTTTAGTCATTGATCCTAAATTTCCGCCCTTTTTAGACAATATAGGAATCTTCATGCAAGCATTGACGCCACCAGAAAACACGAATACGCCCAGTATCTCTTTGACCGCTCCTGAACCTGTGAAAGAAGTACAAAAAAGTGAAGCAGATCAAATGGTCAAGTTGGATGAAAGTCAGATTCCAGAGCTTGATGCCAAAGTTGATGCGTTTGTCGATCATGTGATTACCAACTCTGTGCACAGTCCTGAGTTTCAGCAAAACGTCCAATCTATCCATAACTTAGGAACAAAAGAGATTCGCGAATCGGCGCAGGTCTCTAACCGTATGCTCGATTTGCCCACAAAAAGTCTCAATGATAGCCTGTTTGACAACTCCCCTATTGCTAAGTCTTTAACAGAGCTGCGCGGTATCGTCGAAGACTTAGACCCCAGTAAAAAAGAGCTAACCAGCTCACGTAAACTGTTTGGTCTCATCCCTTTTGGGAATAAAGTCCAAGATTATTTTCGCCAGTACGAGTCTGCCCAATCGCATATCAATGCGGTCGTTACCAGTCTTTATAATGGTAAAGATGAGCTCCTAAAAGACAATGCGATGATTGAACAAGAAAAAGTCAATATGTGGGAGCTCATGCAGTCCATACGCCAGTATGTCTATGTGGGCAAAAAAATTGATGAGCAGTTAGAGCAAAAAGTCTATGCCATAGAAGCGACTGATCCTGAAAAAGCGCGTATTATTAAAGAAGAGATGTTGTTTTATGTACGTCAAAAAAACACTGATTTTTTAACTCAGTTGGCAGTGAACGTACAAGGGTATTTGGCATTGGATACCATTCGCCGTAATAACTTAGAGCTGATCAAAGGGGTGGACCGTGCAACCACGACCACTATTTCTGCCCTACGTACGGCGGTCGTCGTAGCACAGGCCATGACCAATCAAAAACTAGTCTTAGATCAGATTACAGCCTTGAATAAAACCACGAGTAGTTTGATTGAATCAACCTCAGCCATGCTCAAACGCCAATCTGGCGAGATTCATGAACAAGCCACCAGTAGCAGTATTGAGCTTGATAAATTACAAAACGCCTTCAATAATGTATATGATACGATGGATATGATTAGCAACTACAAAATTGAAGCGTTAGAAAATATGAAACAAACGGTCAATACTTTGACCACCGAGGTCGATAAAGCACAGAAATACCTCGATAAGTCTAATCAAACGACAGTGCTAGAAGTATCCAAAGAACTAGACAGTAAAAAGATAAACGATAAATCAAACACGGTCGATATCGATATTTAACTTGTTCTAGACAGATTTTACTTGTGAAAGGTAATAACCCCTTGCTACTGAACACACATAAGACAATTGACGCAAGATATTGTAGCGTCGTTCGTGTTAAGATAGCCCTTATTAATAATTTTAAAAATAGATACGGTAATTTATGAGTTGGAATGATCCAAACGCCTCAAGTGAGGCAAAAAGATATGACAATCCCATCCCTAGTCGTGAGCTGATATTGAGCACGATTAATGAGCATGGTGAAGTCACGCATCAACAATTGGCAAAAGTCTTTAATATTGATGACCCAGACCAGTTTGATGCTTTAGGCAATCGCTTAAAAGCGATGGCGCGTGATGGCCAAGTGAACCGTGAAGGTCGTCCTTATCGCTATCGCACGGTAAGCCAGCAAGACGTGGTCACAGGCACAGTGTCTGCCCACCCAAAAGGCTTTGGCTTTGTCCTATTAAGCGATATGCCAGATTTGTTCTTGCACGAAAAACAAATGCGCTGGGTATTCAATGGCGATACGGTAGATGCAATCGGGACGTCAACCGACAATCGTGGTCGTACAGAAGGCCGTATTGTTGACGTTGTAGAACGCCGGCAAAACAACTTTATCGGGACACTGGCTCGCGATGAAGATGGCTATTGTGTCGAGCTTGGTAGTCCGAATAATCATCAGCCGATTACGGTGACTGATGATAATGTGCAAGCGCTAAATGCTAAGCAGGGCTCTCCTGTTAAGGTTGACATCATTGATTGGCCAAACCAACATGAGTTTGCGACTGGTAAGATCACTGAAGTCTTGTCTGATGACAATGATCGCGAACTCATTATCGAAACCACGCTACTTAATTATGATATTCCGTCAGATTTTAGTGAAGCGGCGCTTGAACAGGCCAATAGCTATCAAGAACCGACTGAAAAAGATCTAAAAGGTCGCAAAGATTTACGGGATTTACCGCTTGTTACGATCGATGGTGAAGATGCACGTGACTTTGATGATGCCGTGTTTGCCGAAAAACGCTCTGGTGGTAACTACCGCGTTTTAGTAGCGATTGCTGATGTGAGTTATTATGTGACGCCAAACTCGCCACTGGACCAAGACGCCTTTGAGCGTGGCACCTCAGTCTACTTCCCGCATCGCGTGATTCCAATGCTGCCTGAAGTACTCTCTAACGGTCTGTGTTCTTTAAATCCTGATCGTGACCGTCTGTGTATGGTTGCTGATATTAAAATATCACGAGCAGGCAAGGTAACCGGTTATGAGTTTTATCCTGCCGTCATGCACTCAAAAGCACGCTTAACCTACAATCAAGTAAATGCTTATCTGGATAATCCAAAAGATAACAGCGTGCCCACCTCATTAACGGGCAATAAAGACGTTAAAAAATCTATCGATACCTTGTATCAATTGTACGAGCTGTTGCTCAAAAAACGTGAAGAGCGTCATGCGATGGAGTTTGAAACCGTCGAGACGTACATCAAGTTTAATGAAAAAGGTGGTATTGACGCTATTTTACCGCGAACTCGTGGGGATTCTCAGAAGCTTATTGAAGAGTGTATGCTACTGGCCAATACCTGTGCGGCAAATTTTGCGCTAAAACATGAGCTACCAGTCTTGTATCGTAATCATGATAAACCTGATGGCGAAAAGTCAATGCGTATTCATGAATATGCAAAAAACTTTGGTTTAACTTTCCCAGAAGAAAACCCAACGCAAGCGGATTATCAGCGGATTATTGAAGCAACCAAAGATCGCCCCGACGCGATTAGTATCCATAGCATGCTGCTGCGTTCAATGATGCAAGCAAATTATGCACCTGACAATATCGGTCACTTCGGCTTAGCTTATGACGAGTACAGCCACTTTACCTCGCCTATTCGCCGTTACCCTGATTTAATGCTACATCGTGCTATCAAAGCGAAAGTGACGAATAACAAGCAGCCAGTGATGGACTTTTCGCTCGAAGGCGCCGGTACTCAAACGTCTGATACAGAGCGCCGTGCAGAAAAAGCATCACGCTATGTAGAGTCTTGGCTCAAGTGTCACTATATGAAAGATCATGTCGGCGAAGAATTCGAAGGCGTTGTGACCACCGTCACTAACTTCGGTCTGTTTGTCACATTGACTGACTTATATATTGATGGCTTAGTGCACATCTCAAACGTTGGCGATGACTTCTTTGTTTATGATGAACAGCAACAACAGCTTATCGGTAAAGACAAAGGCACGCTATTCGGACTTGGCGATTTGGTCAAGGTGAAAGTGGCTGGCGTGAATATGGATCTGCTACAAATTGACTTTGATTTAGTAGCTAAGCTGCAATCTAGTGAAATGAATCAAACGAAAAAAGGCCAAACTAAGAAAACACCCGCTAAAAAAAGCGGTGGTCGTAGTAAAAATACTAGTAAAAACGCTAGCAAAAAAAGTTAATTTTAGCTAAAACCTTAGAATAATAAAAAGGCTAACGTCATCGTTAGCCTTTTTTTATAGGTGCATATTCATTGTATGTTACTACTCATTTGTGCCAAGCGTGCTTGGTCTGTCTGCTCAGCTTGATCGATCTTGCTGGTCGCATCGTCTAATATGGCTTTAGGCTGTTCGCCAAGAGGCTTGCTCGCGATATTTTCTGAGCCACTTACCGCCTTATCTGTATCAAGTCCTGCTGTGCTAGTACGACTGTTGACGATTTCTCTATTTTTGTCATGCTGATAGCCGTTAACAAGGTTAAAGCCAAGTAACGCAACTATGCCGACCAAGGCGAATACAATTAGGTGTTTTATTTGCATAAAAAGTGTCTCATATTTGAATAAGAATCAAAGACACATTTTATTGCATTTTTTATGCCCACTTTTTAGTGGGATTTGGCGTATCACTCTTGCGGACTGTTGTTATTTAATAAATCAGTCTCATCTGAGCTTTCGGCGATTTCTTGTTCGACTTTTTCCATCAGCTTATCATCAGGACGGGCGTTCAAGACGTCCTCAGCATCACGTCCTTGTAAAATATGCTTGGCTCGTGCTTTTGCTTGCTGTTTGTCTTTATCGTCAGTACGACTGCCGTCATCTTGATGGTTGTCAAGTGACTCAGGAAGGGTCGTGGTAACGGTCATGTCTGATTTAGCATTGTCAGTGTTAGCCTGCATATGCTCAAAGGCTTTTTCTAGTTTATTGTTGAAACGGAGACGATAAATGGGTTCTGGCAGACTGAACCCCGCATTTTCTAGGGCGTGCTTGGTCTCGCGAATAGCAATACTGCGCGCTTTGGCAAAGTCTGTTTTTGATTGATCCACCCAAATTTGAAACTCTAGGATGATATTAGAGTCGCCAACGTTGGTAATCACCGCAATGGCTTTAGGCTCATCTAAAACAAACTCTAATGTATATATAGTATCCAAGCCAACTTTTATCGCGGCTAATGGGTCATCGTTGGCATCCACGCCAAGCTCAAAGGTAAAGCGCCGTTCTGGGTTTTTGGTGTAATTTAAAATGGTGCCTTTAAAGACCTCCGCATTTGGAATGCGAAGCTGATTGCCATCTAAGGTCATAAGTATTGTCGCGCGTGAGGTCAAACGTACCACGATGCCTTCTTGTCCATTAATCACGATATGGTCACGCGCGCGAAATGGCTGACGAATACTGAGCATTAAGGAAGCAATGTAGTTTTCGATGGTATCTTTCACCGCAAAACCAACGGCAATACCGATGACACCCGCACCACCAAGCAAGGTGCCTAAAACCGTTTCAGCCCCGATTAAGCTCAGCGCCAAAATCAGACCAAAAACAATGAAAATAACTTTCACCGTCTGTGCCAATAATTCAGCGACAAACGGATTGGGCGTTAGCCGTTGCCACATTTTATTACGGTTAGACAGCCAGCTACCAAACCATGTCACCAATGCAAATATGACAATACCGACCAATAATAATGGCAAGGCTTTGACCAGATTTTTGACTTGCGCTTTAAGACCTTCATAGCCAGTCGTAACATTTTCTTGCACATCAAGGGTGCGATCAATCCGATCTTCTACCGTGACCACATCTGTCAGACGATTGGTTAAATTGATCGCTTGTTGCGCCTTTTTCTCGTTCGGCGTCTCACCAGTTAAGGTAACAACCCCTTGGGTAACGCTGACATTGACGGCTTGTAAGCCTTCTATCTCAGAAAAAATACCATTGATACGTTGACGGATGTCGTTGTCTTTTTGCGGGGTGGGCGTGGTTTCAATCTCGGCATTATTGGTGCTTTCACCACTGATTAACGGTGGCGGGGCGGGCTCAGGCAACGGTGCTGCGGGCTCTAAGGCTTCACCGTCTGAGGTCACAGGGTCATCCGCCACCACATTTTCTGCGCTCTCTAACCCTAAGGCAGTGGTTAGACCTGTCGCTTCTTCAGCAGCATGAGCGGTTAATATGCAAATGACGCTTAATAGCAACATCATCTGACCCCACGCCTTTATACACCTGCGTGCCATTGGATGGTCAAAGTAAGTGGCCATAAGCATCCCTTGCTTGTTACGAATTTTATTGCTGATTTCTTGTCACTACATTTTTAATGACGATTAACTGTCTAAATAAATCTGCGCCTCGCCCAAGTCTAACGTGCCCTCATAAATCGCGCGGCCCGTGATGATGCCTTCGATACAGTCGCCGTAAGGTTTGAGTAGCTCAATATCCTTCATATCTGTCACGCCGCCTGAAGCAATCACGGGCAAACCGCCTTCACGAGCTAAGTTGACCGTTTGCTGAACATTAACGCCTTGCATCATGCCATCACGGGCGATATCGGTATAAACGATAGAAGAGACACCCACATCAGCAAAGCGCTTGGCAAGCTCAGTTGCTTTGGTATCGGTAACATTTGCCCAGCCATGCGTCGCAACCATACCATCTTTGGCATCGATACCAACAATAATATGCCCTGCAAACTCGCGGCACGCTTGGGCGACAAATTTAGGGTCCTCGACTGCTTTTGTGCCGATAATGATATACGTCAGACCGGCAGTAATGTATTGCTCAATGGTGTTCATATTGCGGACACCGCCGCCCAATTGGACAGGTAGGCTCGGATACGCTTTGACAATGTCTTGAACCACTTGTCTGTGTACAGGCACCCCATCGAACGCGCCATTCAAATCAACCAGATGCAGCCTGCGTGCGCCTTCATCGACCCAGCGTGCCGCCATGGCGACTGGATCATCAGAAAACACCGTATCATCCTCCATACGGCCTTGTTTTAAACGTACACATTTACCATCTTTTAAATCAATAGCCGGGATAATGACGGGCACAGCACACATATCGCATTCCTTATAAAACAAATATTAAATAAACTGAGACACTCACGCTTGAACGTTGAACCATCAAACAATGATAGAAAAACATCACTCAAAAAGCGACTGAAAATATAAACAGATTCACAATCACCAATAATAGACTAAAAATCCACTTGGATAAGTACAAATGACAATATAAAACGGATAATCATAACCATAAGTTTTAGCAGATTTAAATACTGGCAACATTCGGTAAATTCAATTACTGACTGGCAATTTTAGGTCAATTTAGCGTATAATCCTAGGTAAATTTTAGTTGTTTCTATGTGATAGTAACCATGCGCTGCGCTTTTTATTAAGTCGTTCATGACATAAAGTCGCCTAGCGGTCAGGATGAATCGAGCAATAGCTAACTGCTTTACTACGATGTTGGCTGACGTATTGCTAAGAAGGGTTATATTAGAAATCTCAACTGGTAGCCTTTGAACAGTCTACTCTGCAGCACCAACCTCTAATTAGATGCCTTTCCTAACGTTTTTGTCGCGTCTCTATCATTAGCTAACTACATTAGAACAGTCATTACTGGCCCTATAGCAGCACAGACTAAGTGAGTTTGTCTTTGTTGCTCAGTCAGTTTGTCTTTCAACCAGTTTATTATCTATCTTAATAGATCAAATTTGGCTGCCCTCTTACTCAATTGAGTATCTGTTTTTGTGATACTGAATCAATAAGGGCTGTCAATCGTACTGGTATTACAAGTTTTAATTTTTAATGAAACGTATGATAGGACTGTTTTCTTAGAGTCGTCACTTTTAGCGCACTGCTTGAGCGGCTGATTTTGATTTGATGGTTTTAGCATGCACCTTGGTAGCCAGTCGCCACTTTGGTAATTCGAATAAGACATTAACGTGTTGTTAAGGAGTCTAAGGTCAGCGTTAATACTCTTACTAGTAGTTATGATCATGCGTTATTTTCAGAGACCCTTTATCCCTATCCTACTATAGGAAGAGATGTGTGGGGACTTTATTGAATGACGCAGATGTTCATGCTATCGATATACCAAACAGGATGTCTGGTATCGTTTTAGACTATGGACTAAGTTTTCGCTTATGATTACCATCAAAAAAGGTTTGGATTTGCCCATCACCGGTGAACCCTCCCGCGAGATATCTGAGCACCAACCGACACATGTAGCACTTGTTGGCTATGACTATGTGGGTATGAAGCCCACAATGAATGTCAAAGAAGGTGACGTCGTAGCAAAAGGACAGCCCGTTTTTGAAGACAAAAAACGGGTTGGTGTGATCTACACTGCCCCTGCTGCTGGTAAAGTCGTCGCGGTTAAACGCGGTGAACGTCGTGTGTTCGAGAGCCTTGTGATTGCGGTCGACCCAAACGGTGAAGAAGTAGACTTTGAGCGCTATGACTCCCAGCAACTTGCTGACCTAGATTCTGAAGTCGTTGAAACCCAACTGCTAGCCTCTGGCGAATGGACCGCGTTTCGCACGCGCCCTTACAGCCGTGCGCCAGAAATCGGTGCTCGCCCTCATGCTATTTTTGTCACTGCTATGGATACCAA
The DNA here is from genome assembly GCF_002366815.1 of Psychrobacter sp. UBA3068. NCBI lineage: Bacteria > Pseudomonadati > Pseudomonadota > Gammaproteobacteria > Moraxellales > Moraxellaceae > Psychrobacter > Psychrobacter sp. UBA3068. The sequence goes on from NZ_DFBY01000048.1 coordinate 11,425, forward strand.
TCCATTAGCGTTTGACCCAATGCTGCTGATTAATGAGCAGCTGCAAGCATTCAATGATGGCCTTGCAGTCTTATCGACACTCAGCCCCAAGACCTTTGTCTGCCATCATGGTAATGCCCAGTTGACGCCAGTGGCTAAAACGGCTGCTAATAATGTCACTGAGTATCATGCTTTTGCTGGTAAACACCCAGCCGGGCTGGCAGGTACACACATTCACTTCTTACATCCAATCATGCGCGGCGTCACCGTGTGGACGATTGGCTATCAAGATGTGATTGCTATTGGTAAATTATTTACCACTGGTCGCTTGTACACACGCCGTATGCTCAGCTTAGCAGGCCCTGCGGTCAACCAACCCCATTTGGTCATGACAGAGCGCGGCGCAGATATCACTGCACTGACAAAAGGCAAGCTGGCTGCTGGTGAGAACCGCGTTATCTCAGGTTCGGTATTGTCTGGTCGCAAAGTGTTTGACAATATCGCTTATCTGGGTCGCTTCCACAATCAGGTGAGTGTGCTGACTGAAGGCCGTGAGCGTCCTGCGTTCCACTTCTTTACTCCAGGTAAAAACCGCTTCTCAAAACTGCCTATCTATATTTCGCAGTTCTTTGGCGGCAAAAAATACAACTTCACTACCACGAGTAATGGCTCACCGCGTGCGATGGTGCCTATCGGGGTTTATGAAGAAGTCATGCCCCAAGACTATCTGCCCACCCAATTATTACGCGCATTGATTGTCGAAGACATCATTAGCGCAGTAGATTTGGGCGTACTCGAATTGGACGAAGAAGATTTAGCATTATGCACCTTCGTATCTCCTGGCAAATATGAATTCGGTGATATTTTGCGTGACAACTTAATACGCATTGAGCTGGAGGGCTAACCACGATGAAATTTTTACACAATATGTTCGATCGTATGGAGCCGTCTTTCACCAAAGGTGGCAAACACGAAAAATACTATGCCATCTTTGAGATGTTTGATACGTTTTTGCGTCAACCAGGCTCAACGACATACGCGTCATCACACGTGCGTGACGGCATTGATCTTAAGCGGATTATGATTACGGTATGGCTATGTACGTTCCCAGCGATGTTTTGGGGTATGTACAATATCGGTCATCAAGCACTGACTGCTATTGCTCAGTTGGGCTTGCAACCTGAAGGCTGGCGTACGGTCATCACCAGCATGGCAGGCTACAACCCAGACAGTATTTGGGCCAGCTTCGTCTATGGTGCCATGCAGTTTTTACCTATATATATCGTGACATTTGCGGTGGGTATTCTCTGTGAGATTATCTTTGCCGTGGTGCGCGGACATGAGGTCAACGAAGGCTTCTTTGTGACGTCAGTACTGTTTGCGCTATGTTTACCACCAGATATCCCGTTGTGGCAAGTGGCCTTAGGGATCATCTTCGGTGTCGTGGTTGCCAAAGAAGTGTTTGGCGGTACAGGTAAAAACTTCCTAAACCCTGCCCTATCAGGTCGTGCCTTCTTATACTTTGCTTATCCAGCGTACATGTCGGGCGACTCCGTATGGACAGCAGTGGATGGCTTCTCAGGTGCAACGCCTCTTGGCCTTGCCGCACTTGGCGTGGTTCCTCAGGATTTCGTCGATGTCTATGGTAATGCCATCACGTGGAGTGACGCATTCTTAGGCAATATGCAAGGCAGTATCGGTGAAGTATCAACGCTTGCGATCTTACTGGGTGCAGTAGTCCTATTGTGGACACGCATCGCTTCATGGCGCATCATGGCCGGTTGTGTGGTTGGTCTGATTGCCACCTCTCTTGTCTTTAATGTGATCGGCTCTGATGACAATATGATGATGAGCTTGCCATTTTATTGGCATTTAGTGATCGGTGGTTTCGCATTCGGCGCGGTATTTATGGCGACCGACCCTGTCTCAGCTGCTCACACCAATAAAGGCCGCTGGGCATACGGTATCTTGATCGGTTTCATGACCGTACTGATTCGTGTCATTAACCCAGCTTTCCCAGAAGGCATCATGCTGGCCATTCTGTTTGCCAACTTATTTGCTCCATTGTTTGATTACTTTGTGACCCAAGCAAACATCAAACGCCAAACCGCTCGGAGGGTTCGCTATGTCCAAGCCCAAAAGTAATAATGCGAAAACCATTAGTGTGGCATTGACGCTATGCTTGGTGTGTTCAGTACTGGTCTCAGCCGTGGCTGTAGGCCTAAAGCCTTCGCAAATTGAAAACGCTCGCTTAGACCGTAACAAAAACATTTTGGTTGCTGCTGGCATGTATGATGCTGAATCTGATACAGCGAGTGATGTGGCCGAACGTTTTAAAGACTTTGAAGTCAAAATCATTGACTTAAACAACGGCAACTACCTAGATGATGATGCGCTAAAAGCTGCTGGCATCCCTGATCGCAATGCTTATGACGCCAGTCAAGCAACCAAAAACCAAGCGTTAAGTGAAGACTTGGGCGATAACGATCCTGCTGGTATTGGCCGCAAGCCCAAATATGCCAAAGTCTATGTCAAAAGTGATGACGCAGGCCAACCAGAAATGGTTGTACTGCCGATTCAAGGCTACGGGCTATGGGGTACGATTTATGGTTTCTTAACGCTTGAAAGTGACTTGAACACCATTAAAGGTATCAGTTTCTATGAGCATAAAGAAACCCCAGGTCTTGGCGCTCGTATCGAAGAGCCAGAGTGGCGTGCACAGTGGAGCGGTATCGAGTCTTATGACGAAAACGGTAACGTCGCCACTGGTGTGACCAAAGCTGGCACGCCAAAAGAAAACTGGGTCGATGGCATCAGCGGTGCAACACTAACTAGCCGCGGCGTCAGCAACATGGTTCAGTTTTGGTTAGGCGAGCAAGGCTACAAGCCTTATCTGGATACGCTACGTGAACAGAGCGGCCAACCGGTTGAAGGTGCAGACACGCAAGCACATCAAACAAAACCAGCGGCTCAATCTAACACCGAATTGGCAGCCACGCTACCAGTAGCTAACGGCAAGGAGGCATAACATGGCTGATACTAAAAGCATTTTAACCACGCCTATCTTTGATAATAACCCCATTGCCTTACAGATCCTAGGTATCTGTTCGGCACTGGCGGTCACGACAAGCATGTCGAATGCCATGGTCATGTGTGTGGCATTGACCTTGGTGACGGCGTTTTCGAGCTTCTTTATCTCCATCATCCGTAAGCAGATTCCATCAAGCATACGTATCATCGTACAGATGACCATTATTGCTTCATTGGTTATCTTGGTTGATCAGGTGCTAAAAGCCGTGGCTTATGATGTCAGTAAAGGCTTATCAGTCTTTGTTGGCTTAATCATCACCAACTGTATTGTCATGGGCCGAGCCGAAGCATTTGCTATGAGCAACCCGCCCGTACCTAGCTTTTTAGATGGTATTGGTAATGGACTTGGTTACTCAGCAGTCTTGCTGTTCGTTGCCACAATTCGTGAATTGTTAGGCGCTGGTACTTGGTTTGGCATGACTATCCTACAGCCAGTCACTGATGGCGGTTGGTACATACCAAATGGTCTACTCCTGTTACCACCGTCAGCATTCTTTATCATTGGTTTATTCATTGCTATTGTGCGTATCTGGAAACCAGAGCAAGTTGAAGAAGCTGAATTTGTAATGAAGCCGCAGTCTAAAGGCATGGCTCATGGAGGCGGTCACTAATGGGACATTATGTTAGTTTATTTATAACCTCAGTCTTTATTGAGAACATGGCGCTTGCCTACTTCTTAGGCATGTGTACTTTTTTGGCCGTGTCCAAAAAAGTCTCAACCGCTATTGGTCTAGGTGTTGCGGTCATCGTCGTCATGGCCATCACTGTGCCACTAAACAATCTGTTGTTCCAGTTCATCCTAAAAGATGGGGCGCTGGCATGGGCAGGATTCCCTGATATAGATTTAAGCTTCTTAGGCTTGCTCAGTTATATTGGTCTGATTGCGGCCACCGTACAGATTCTAGAGATGTTTTTGGACAAGTTTGTGCCAGCGTTGTATAACGCGCTTGGGGTGTTCTTGCCCCTCATCACCGTAAACTGCGCCATCTTGGGTGGTGTGTTGTTTATGGTTGAGCGCGACTATCAATTCGGTGAATCCGTGGTTTATGGTGTGGGCGCAGGTTTTGGTTGGGCACTTGCTATTACGGCATTGGCAGGTATCCGTGAAAAACTAAAATACTCAGACATTCCAGCGCCGCTGCGTGGTCTTGGTATTACTTTTATCACGGTTGGTCTTATGTCGCTCGGCTTTATGTCGTTCGGTGGTATGTCCATTTAAACCGCAAAGCTTAAGGCTTTATTTAGCTATTTGACCTATTTAATTCATTTATTCGGTAAGCGTGCGGGTACAGCATCACATTTATGCCCTCGCACCCCTACCCCATAGATTAAGGATACCTACCATGGATTACGCTACGGCGATTGGTGGCGTTGCTATGTTTACCTTGATCATCATGGGCCTCGTCGCTATTATTTTGGCGGCGCGCTCAAGACTGGTCAGTTCAGGCGATGTTACCATCCATATCAATGATAATCCCGATAATGACGTAGTGACACCAGCAGGCGGTAAGCTACTGCAAACACTCGCGGGCGAAGGTATATTTTTGTCTTCAGCTTGCGGTGGCGGTGGTACTTGTGCGCAGTGTCGTTGCCGCGTTATTGAAGGTGGCGGCTCTATTCTGCCCACCGAAGAAGGCTATTTTACTCAAGGTGAAATTCGCAATCACATGCGCTTAGCTTGTCAGGTGGCTGTTAAGCAAGACATGAAAATCGAGATTGATCCTGAGTTTTTTGATGTACAAAAGTGGGAATGTGAAGTTATCTCTAATGATAACGTGGCCACTTTTATTAAAGAATTGGTTCTTAAAATTCCAGAAGGCGAAGAAGTTAACTTCCGTGCTGGCGGTTATGTGCAGTTAGAAGCGCCACCACATGAAGTGCATTATAAAAACTTCGACATTGCCGAAGAGTATCGAGAAGATTGGGAAAAGTTTGGCATTTTCAAATACGTCTCAAAAGTTGATGAGCCGGTTATCCGTGCTTATTCAATGGCCAACTATCCTGAAGAAAAAGGCCTGATTAAATTTAACATTCGTATCGCCAGTCCTCCACCGCGTGGACCCGACGGTATCCCGCCAGGAAAAATGTCTTCATGGGTGTTTAGCCTAGTACCAGGTGATAAAGTCACCGTTTCAGGTCCGTACGGGGAATTTTTTGCCAAAGACACTGAAGCTGAGATGATCTTTGTCGGTGGCGGTGCTGGTATGGCACCGATGCGCTCACACATCTTTGATCAGCTTAAGCGCTTGAACTCTGATCGTAAGATTAGCTTTTGGTACGGGGCGCGCTCTATTCGTGAGATGTTCTATGTTGAAGACTATGATCAACTAGAAGAAGAGTTTGATAACTTTGAGTGGCATGTGGCGCTGTCTGACCCATTACCAGAAGACAATTGGGAAGGCCCAACTGGCTTTATCCACAATGTCTTGCTTGAAAACTATCTAAAAGACCATCCAAACCCTGAAGACTGTGAGTACTACATGTGTGGGCCACCGATGATGAATGCGGCCGTAATCGACATGTTACATAGCTTGGGTGTGGAAGACGAAAACATCATGCTTGATGACTTCGGCGGTTAAGTCGGTTGGTTCAGTAAAAAAACATCGTTAAGTGAGTAGAAAAAAGAGTCTCAATTGAGGCTCTTTTTTTATTTGTATCGCCAGTTTTAAGCAAAATTATTACATGAGTAGTTACGTGAATCGACTATGGAAAATGTGCTCAACGGTCAGCACTACCAATTGAAATGGTAGGTGGCCTTGTCTATCCTATATTATTGATTACTGGAACATCACATTAAGAAAGGATTCTTATGAAAACCAAATATAAAGATTTAACCATTTGGATAACTGGGGCGTCTAGCGGTATTGGTGAAGCGTTAGCCATTGCTTTTGCCAAACGCGGTGCTACGATTGTCTTGAGTGGTCGTGACAATGACAAGTTAGAAGCGGTCAAAGAACGTTGCAAACACAGCAAAAAGCATGTCGTCATTCCTTTTGATCTTAGTGACGCTAGTCAAACGAAAGACGCTTATGGCGCTGCTAAAAACCAAACGACTAAAATTGACTGGCTGATTAATAACGCTGGCGTCAGTCAACGCTCGCTCATTATGGACACTGCTGAAGATGTGGAACGGCAGATTATGGAGATAGACTATTTTGCGCAAACGCGTCTGACCAGACTGGTGCTGCCAGATATGATTGCGCAAGGTGGCGGTAAAATAGTGATGGTGTCTAGTGTGGCAGGTTTATTAGGGACGCAGTATCGCGGCGCTTATGGTGCCGCCAAAGCCGCTATCCATATGTGGGCAAACAGTTTACGTGCCGAATTGCACGAACAGGGAATAGAAGTAGCGACCATATTTCCAGGATTTATCCAAACCAATGTCTCTATTAATGCCTTGACGGGTGATGGCAGCAAGCAAGGCACAATGGATGAAGCCACCAATAAAGGTCTAACCGCCCCTGCGTTTGCCAAACAGGTCGTAAAAGCACTGACCAAAGGAGAAGAATACATTATTGTCGCAGGCACTAAAGAAAAGCTTGCGGTCAGGGTAAATCGGCTGTCCCCGCCCAAGCTTTATAAGCTTATCCGAGAATCGCAAGTAAAATAAGCAAACGTGGTCAATTTTTATCGACCCAAGGTACGCTTAACGTTACTGTGATTGGCCTTATTAGTGGCAAGGGGTGTAAAATAGGCAGCGCTTATTATCCAAAGCCTCATTCACCCTCCGCTATAGCAACGAGCTTATGAAAACTATAACTTCTTTCTCTTCAGTGTATGTCTTATCTTCTACCAACACTGTACGCGCCACCCTATATGGCGTCGTCAGTCTTGCTAGTGCCTTGAGTCTCAGCGCTTGCCAGCAAACACCAGATTACAATTATCTGAGCGGTGAGACGATGGGTACCAGCTATCACATTAGTTATCAGCTGCCCGCTGACGCAGATGAAACCGCCATTCAAGCATCGATTGATGAGCGCTTACAGCAGATCAATGACAGCATGTCGACCTATCAAGCCGACTCTACCATCTCCCAGTTTAACCGAGTCAGTAAAAACACCCCCATCGCTATCGATGCAGACTTTGATCGCGTGCTTGATATTTCACGAACTGTCTATCAGCAGTCTGGTGGCGCCTTTGATCCTACCGTGATGCCATTGGTAGATACTTGGGGTTTTGGCAGTACCATGACCGTTGAGCGCCTGCAAAGTCCGCCCACCGTCCTCGAGATTGCCCAAGCGAAAGCGTTAGTAGATTTCGAGAGTATCGTACAAAAAGAGCAAACGTTGTATAAAACCAAAGAGGGTGTCGGTCTAGACTTTTCTGCAGTCGCCAAAGGTTATGGTGTCGACGTTATCGCTGATGTGCTCAAAGACAAGTATCAAATTCGCAACTACATGGTGGAAATTGGCGGTGAAGTGGCGACCTCTGGTGTCAATAATCAGCAGCAGCCCTGGCAAATTGCTATTGATGCGCCTATCCAAGACAGCACCGTCAGCGAGCGCCAAACGATATCAGCCATTCGTCAACCCATCAACACGGGCAACCAAATGCACTTGGCAACCTCTGGCAACTATCGAAATTCAGTTATATTTGATGGTAAACGCTATAGCCACACCATTGATCCTACTACGGGCAGGCCTATCGCTGGTGGCGCCCCTTCAGTGACCGTTGCAGCAGACTCAGTCGCACTAGCTGATGCTTGGGCCACTGCGCTTACGGCCATGCCTTATCAAAAGGCGCTCACGCTGGCTGAAGAAAAAAATCTAGCGGTGCTGTTTGTCGTGCTGGGTGATGGCGCAAAACGAGAGGGGTCAGAGGATAGTACGGACAGCTGGCAAGTGGTACAAACACCTGCGATGCAAGCATTACGGGCTGATAAGAGACCTTAAGCAACAGTCGCAGTACGGTAAACGACACGATAAGCATCCACGTGCCGTGCAAAAATTTGCTATACTATTAAGTAGTTAACATTAAAAGTAACTGCCCTATTCTTGAAAAGTGAGGTTTCCTCTATGCTTAGTCAACTGCTTCCTATGCTTGCTATTACCTTTACCGTGTTTGTCCTGTTCTTTGTCTTTATGGGCATCGGTTATATGGTCAAAAAAAAGCCGCTTAGAGGCTCTTGTGGCGGTGTGGCGAAACTTATGGGGGATGAGAACTGCTCGTTTTGCGGTAATGATCCAAATAAATGTGACTCCCTCATTGCTGAACAGCAAGAAAATGCACTCAAAGCGGCTCAATTAGGCAAATCGGTATAAACGCCTCATTTGTTACCATACGCTGGTAGTGTTTACCTCACATTTGTTCCTATAATAGCGTCTAGTCCTTGGAAAGGGACTGGCGCTATTTTTCGTTTTGCCAACCACCTATTTATTGGTCTCCCTTTCTAACTAAGTAACGTCTTATAGTGTCTCTTTTATATTCACTAATCATATATAGTCACTACTTATATTCTGTATTTATCCTGCTAATAGGATAGCAAGTCTTATGTCTTAAGCGCCACAAGCGTTTTTGGCCACCCTCTAGGTGTGTTTTCTTGGTGTTATAGTCAATACTGAATAAAATGGATACACGATACTATGCTGCGTGACTGGTACAAATTTTTCTTGCTTGCTGTGTCTACGCCGACAGAGGCTACAAAAAATTTATCCCAGCCCCACTGTATCTTTCTTATATTGATCTGACTATATTGCAAGCGTCAATGCTCCGGCGCTTTTTAATGACGTGTGCTTTTTCTTATACTAATAAATAATAGTCGTGTTGCTATGTCTACTCCTTCTAATATGCCATCCCAGCCCCACTCTGACCCCTCGTCATCGTCTAAGCTGTCCTCCTCGCGCTTTATTTTTTGGCTCGTATTATGCGCCATGATTTTACTGGCGACCAATATGCGGGCGCCTATTGTTGCGCTTGGCTCTATTGCACCCGTCGTGCAAGAAGCGCTAAACATCTCTGAGACCCAGATTGGCTGGCTGGGAGCGGTGCCGATGCTAACGTTTGCGGTGGGCGCGCTGATCGCGCCAACCATTGGCAAGCGGTTTGGACTTGAGAACACGCTCATTGCGATGATTGCCTTATTAACGCTAGGTATGATTATTCGCACTGTTGTTTCCACTTGGTTTGGATTTTTAAGTGGGACCTTGTTACTGACGCTGGCCATCGGCTTTGCCAATACCTTGGCTGCCCCCGTTATTAAACAGCGTACTCCCAAACAGATTCCTTTGATCACCGGTCTATTTAGTCTCACCATGACGGTGACGGCGGGTATAGTCGCAGGGGTGGTGTTACCGCTGTCTGAGCAGGTAGGCTGGCAGTGGGCGCTGGGTGGGTGGTCACTGCTAGGCATCTTTGCCATCGTCATTTGGATATTTTTACGCTTACGTCTCGGCTCCTCTAGTCACCAAGCCGCTGTTCTACCTACGCCTGGCTCTTCAGAGATTTCGATGTGGCGTACGCCTTTTGCTTGGCAAATCGCGGTCTTTATGGGTTTGCAATCACTACTGTTTTATACGGTCGCCAGTTTCTTACCCTCTATTTGGGTCAGTAAAGGGCTATCAGCGGTGCAAGCAGGACAGATGGGGTCGGTGTTTCAGTTTATGGCACCGATCTCTATCTTAAGCTTAACTTGGCTTGTGAACCGTGGTCGCCCAATTCAGGCACTGGCGGTGTTTGCTGCTGTTTTAAACGTCATTGGCATTTTGGGCATCAGTTATTTATCGACCAATCTAGCATGGTTGTGGTCAGGGCTTATGGGGATTGGCTGCTCAGCGATTTTTACGTTGAGCATGATGCTGTTCTCTTTGCGGACGTATACCACCAATCAATCCAGCGAGCTGTCTGGTATGGCCCAAGCCGTCGGTTATTTGATTGCGTTTTTTGGCCCACTAGGCACAGGTTGGCTCCATGAAGCCACAGGTACTTGGGATTTGCCACTTTTTATCATGTTGATTTTGATGGTTGTAAACGTCTTGATTGCATGGATGGTCAGTCGACCCGTGATGGTTGATGGCAAAAAAATGTAACGCGTCACAGGAGATAACCCTAATATAAAATAACCTTAGGATAATATTGGTGTCTGTCTTATTTTGCTACACTGGTTTGATTGCATATAGGACAGAATATCATGATGAATGTATCCTCTCGCCTCGCTCATTGTTTGCCAGCAGTGGCTATTTTGGCCGTTGTCTTGGGCATTAGCGGTTGTCAACAAGACCCTGAACCCAGCATAACGGATGACAATCCAAACACGGCCAGTCAGACCGCCAGCGCTCAAATCTCTGAGACCCTACCCAAAACCAAGCAAACCACCCCTGCAGCCGAAGAGCAGCCATCCCAGTTAACGATATTAGCACTTGGCGATTCTCTGACGGAAGGGCTGGGCGTCGCTAGTGATGCCAATTATCCGGCGCAGCTAGAAGCAAGCCTACAAGAGCGGGGCTATAAAAATGCCAAAGTGATTAATTCAGGACTAAGCGGCGAGACCAGTACGGGCTTAGTCAATCGCTTAGATTGGGTGTTGCAGACCAAACCCGATGTCACAATTTTGACGATTGGTGCCAATGATGCCATGCGCGGTATTGATGTGGCGACTATTGAAGCCAATATTCGTACTGCTGTACAGCGTCTACAAGACAACGGCAGTACAGTTATATTAGGCGGCATGCAAATTTATGACAACCTTGGCTCTGACTATGTGCAGTCTTTTGCCGCCATATACCCGCGTGTGGCTAAAGACATGAATGTGACACTCATTCCTTTCTTCTTAGAAGGTGTGGGCGGCGATCCTAAGCTGAACCAAGCCGATGCCATTCATCCAACCAAAGAGGGCTACGCGGTTATCGTGAATGATAATATCTTGCCAGTCCTAGCGCCTACCCTTGAAAAGCTAAAATCAGCCGACGCAAATGGTTCAGTAAATGCTAGTGAACCCGCAGCAAAAAACACGCCTACTGAGACTATGTAATGACCTTATTCAATGCGACGACAACATCAGAACCGACATCAAATTCTAAAAATAAAACCTTACTGACCGCCTCAAAACTCACCAAAACGGTACAAGTCGGTGAGCAAACCTTGTCCATCATCAAAGACGTAGACATCTATGTCAATGCAGGCGAGTTTGTGGTCATCATGGGCAAATCAGGCTCCGGTAAATCGACCTTATTGGGGCTGCTTGCCGCGTTAGATTACCCTGATAGCGGCTCTGTTGAATTGGCCGATCAAACGTTAAGCCAACTTGATGAAGATGCGCTCGCTGTCATTCGTCAGCGTGACATGGGCTTTGTGTTTCAATCGTTTCACTTACTGCCGACATTGACCGTGGCAGAAAATATCGCTTTCCCCTTAGATATCGCAAGACGTCCCAATCAAGCACGCGTGGACGAGCTGATTGATGCCGTGGACTTGGGACACAGACGTGACAGCCTGCCCAATCAATTATCAGGCGGTGAACAGCAGCGTACAGCGGTCGCACGCGCCTTGGTCTCACACCCAAAGATTGTGTTTGCTGATGAGCCAACTGGTAACTTAGATGAGCAAAATGCCAACCAAGTCATGCAGCTCCTATTGGACTTACGCCAACAAGTTGGCTCAGCGCTGGTAGTCGTGACCCATGACCCTGCGCTGGCGGAAATGGCCGATCGCGTCATTACCATGCATGATGGACGGATTGTATCTTAATGACCAAAACCTCAACCGATAAGTCGTCCATGAACAGTACTTCGATAAGCAGTACCTCAACTACTCACTCTGAGTCTCTCATCAGCCGAGTGTTCACGCGCAATTTAGGCGCCAAAGCTTTAAGTCGTAGCTGGTGGCAACGCTGGGTCTATCCGGTTTTGTTTTTATTGACGCTTACGTTATCGCTTGCCACTTATCTGACCCTCGACTCTATCCAGCAGTCGGTCGATACCTATGTCAATGACAATCAGCGGGCGCTCGTTGGTGGTGACTTGATATTGAACAGTCAACAAGACTGGCCAAGTGACGTGTTGGCGCAGGTAGATACGATCGCTGATGCGCAAAAAGTGTTTGATTATCAGTTTAGTGCGATGGTCGTGACCGATACGCAAACCTTGCTTGCCCGCGTCAAAGCCGTCTCACCCAACTACCCGCTTTATGGAAAAGTAGAACTGGCCTCAGGCAAACCGCTTTGGCAACAGCTCAACGCCGATAGTGTGGTGGTCGCGCCTGAAGTCCTTAACGGCTTAAACGCGGATGTCGGTGATCGTATTACCATCGGTGACGGTCAATTTACTATCAGTGACGTGCTGACCAAAGAGCCTGATCGTCCATTGACCGCGTTTGGTTTTGGTGGTCGCGTGTTGATGCAACAAGACGCGCTGGCCGCCACCAACTTGTTGAGCCAGCGTAGCCGCGTCAATTATCGTATCGAGCTGGCGGGTAAGCCTGAACTCATGACTCAGCAGCGCGAACAGCTCACGCAAATATTGACCAATTATCCTGACATCGAGCTCTCTGATGCGGAGTCGGCAGATACCTCTGTCTCGCGTATCTCTGACAATGTACTGATGTTTTTAAAGCTATTGGTCATTGCCGTGCTTTTACTATCAGCGGTTGCCATGTATGGCGTCATCACCGCCTTTGTCACTAAGCAGCAATCTAACAATGCGATTCGCTTGGCACTTGGCGAGCCGCTTGGTTCACTCAAACGCAGCTATTATCAGCTATTGACGATCACCGCTGTCATTGCTTGTGTCGCAGCGACTGTCCTAAGCTTTGGCTTACTGCAAGTGGGTCAGCCGTATCTCATGGCGATCTTGCCGCCAGACGTGGGCCTCGCCATCAATCCTATTAGTGCGGTTAAAACCAGCGTTATCGCCTTAGTGCTGACCTTAGTTATTACCCAGCGCGGTTTAAGTACGCTGACAACCAACAAGCCTGCCACCCTACTCAACCAAGGCGTAAGCACGCAGGCGCAAAACCTGCCTTGGTATCGACTCGTGCCACTATTGTGGTACGGGGTAATGCTCGCAGGTCTGTATGCGTTTTTTGCGTATGAAGTTGGCTCTTGGGTACTCGGCGCGCAGCTATTGCTTGGACTAATCGGCTTTGTGGCGATATTTTGGGCGCTGGCGCGCGGTTGGTTGTGGTTGCTTGCTAAGCTCGCCAAACGCTCTACCATGGGCTGGATGCCGCGCATTGCCATTCATAACCTTGCACGTAAAGGCAATCAATCCGCCCTGTTTTTTGTGACTTTGTCGCTATCGGTAGCGGTCTTAACCCTTATCACCACGCTCAATCATAGTATCAATGCCCAGTTCATCAATGCTTATCCTGAAGATGCGCCCAACCTGTTCTTATTAGACATTCAAAGCGATCAACATGACGAGATCGATAACATCATCGGCGCGCCCGTGAGCTACTATCCGGTCATTCGCTCACGCGTGGTCACCGCCAATGATGTACCGGTACAAGATATCGTGCCTGCGGATGGCTTCGATGATCCCACGCGGGTCTTTAATTTAAGCTATGCCGACACAATCATGGACACCGAATTCATTACTGATGCGGTAGCAGACGATCAACTGTATGCGCCTGTCGATACACAAAACGAGCAAAATCCCGACCAAGCTGTCGTACCTATGTCCGTCTTAGACACCGCCGCTGACCTGCTAAATGTCGGTATGGGTGATCAGGTGCGTTTTAATATCCAAGGGATTGAGATCGTCGGGCAGATTACCAGTATTCGCTCGCGGTTTGAGCAAGGGCCCAGTCCTTTTTTCTACTTCTTATTTGAACCATCTGTATTGGCAGCAGCGCCGCAGATTCAGTTTGCCACCGCGCATGTCCCCGCCGATGAGATTCCAGAAATACAAAGCAAACTGGTACGCGAGTTCCCAGCCGTCACGACCATCAATGGCACGGCCATCGCGCAGCAAATCCAAGAGCTGGTGGTACAAATGAGCCGCTTGGTCTATGTCTTTACCCTACTCGCTCTACTGACTGGCGTCATGGTGCTGATCAGCTCGCTACTGTCTACCTCGCAAGATCGTATGAAGGACAGCGCGTCATTTAGACTGCTCGGTATGCAAAAGCGCGACTTATATATGCTCAATATTTTAGAGCTGAGCGTGCTTGGTATTAGCGCAGCGACATTTGCCGTTGTCATCGCCAGCGTTGGCGCATGGGCGGCTATCACGCAGTGGTTTAATCTACAGTTTAGTGTGCCGTGGACGAGCTTGGCTATTGGCGGCGCGGCGTTAGTTGTCTTGCTGTTTGCCATTGCCATTATTTATGTGAGATTGGTGATTGGACGCGGGATTATGGCACGGGTAAGGGCGATGATTTAGTGGTTGTAGCTAACCCTGCTTTTGCTGCTATTTCGACGTACATGGGGCTAAAAGCATTTCTTATTAGCTAGAATTTTGTAATTGAAAAACTTCACTAAAAAACGAATAGTAAGCTGCACAATTGACTAAAATAGCAGATAATATGTATTGGTGATAATATACTCTATATTTTGAAGTGATGCGCTTTACTAAAAGTAGGAAAGCTATAATGAATTATGATGTTTATATTGAGAATTTAGGTGCTATTAGAGAAGCTAATGTTACTATTACGCCTCTAACAATTCTTGCAGGAGAAAATGGCACGGGTAAAAGCTTTGTTACAAAACTCCTTTACTCTATCTTAAATGTCATTAATACTAATATCTACGCCAAACAAATGACTACTACTATTTCTCAAATAACTAAATTGCTTGAGAAAACTATTAAAAATGAAGACTTAAGTCTTAATGATATTGAATTAATAGAATTGAATTCATTTAAAAATACTTTCAATACATTGAAGAGTATCATAAATGAGGAAGATTTTTTGACATTAGATAATGTTGACTACTCTTCTGTGATAGATATTATCGAGCAATCTTCTTTATTTTTTAAAAAGCACGTAATTCCCAAAGTGATAAATGAAGAAAAAAATTCGAAAGAATCTAGTATCTTTTCGGATACCATGAAAGGAAATATAGGACTTAAAGGGGATTTAAGCAATATAATATTTAGAATCGAAGTTAATACAATAGTTTCAAAGTTAGAAGATTTGGTAACCTATCTTCAAAGCCCAATTAATACCTATATAGAACTTACAAAAGAAGCTCTTCAAAATGAGATCAAAGAAAATTTTCAGATATCAGAATTAAAAGATATCATCAATTTTGGGCAAAGTAGGTGTATTTTTAAAATAAAAGAATTGATTGATATTAGAATAGATATTGATAATGATATATATGTGAAATTTGATCAAAAGTACTTTGAAAAAATAATTCAAATTAATAGACTAGTATTTTTCGAATCTCCGGTTTACTGGCGTTTATTAACATTGATTAATGACAATAATAGACCTTATAAAAGATTACTATCAAAAGAGGTTAATGACGAGAAACTCTCTGGGGTACCAAAACACTTTCTTGACTTAAAAGAACTTTTATTTACTAATTTTAAGGATGGTGAGCGTCCAAGCTTTATTGTCGAAAGTGCTAAGAATTTAAGGGAACAATTAAAAGGCAATTTTGATTCTAGTAATAATGATTTGGTATTTCAAAATCTAGAAGGGCATAGTATATCTAAAAGCTTAGTGTCTTTTGGGATGACAAATATAGGAATTATTCAAGCTGTGCTAAGCAAAAACATTATAAACAAGGGTGCTTTTATTTTCATAGATGAGCCTGAATCTAACCTACATCCTTCTTGGCAAAGCATTCTATCTGAAGTTTTGATAAATCTTTCAACAAATGGCGTGTATGTGATTATTACTACTCATAGCTCGGATATGCTTAAAGCATTAGAGTTTAATATAGACAACAAAGTTCACTTTGAAAATGATAATTTAATTTCGACTAGCTATTTTAATGGGGAAGGAACTCTACTAGAATTAGAAGGTAATAGCTCTATTATGAAAATAGCTTCTGCTAGAGCTGAGTTATTAAAACCTTATAACGCCCTTTCAATTAAAAAGAGTCTTTTTGATGATTGATTTAATGCCTTACAAAAGAATAATTCAGCATGATCCTGATAGAGAAGGTAACATAGAATCGTCAACTAAAAGCGCTATACAATTAGACGGTAATTCTGGGTTAGCTTCAGATTTAGGGTTTAATGCTAATATTCTGAAGAAAGTAGACTACTTTAGATCTGTTGATAATAATGTTTATCTTATAGAGTTAACTAACTTACAAGATGATATTAGAGAATGTATAGAGTGCGATGAGCTCCTTAAAAATTCAGCAGAAGTTAGAAGGATTGTTAAAGAGGTTGATAGTAAAGGATTAAAATCTGTACAGAAAAAATTGTGGATGGAGATATTAGAGGAGTTTAAAGGCAAATGGATGGGTTCAATAGCTGCTTATGAAAGATTATTAAGAAAAAACCCAGTAGATGAAGATCCAGTTTATCATCTAGTAGTGATTCTAAAGGATGATACTGATATCAAGGATAGAGATTTACTGCAAACCACCTTAAATAATAAATTAGTCGGGATGACAGCGACAATTGATGTACGTTTGACAAAAGAAGTTTAGTCTAACTGCTTCGATTAATTAACAATAGTAACCATAGCAAGGCTTTTTAACAGTGATTGAAACGGTAGCTTGGTGGGCTATAGCTTTTACAGCAAGCGTAAAGCAGAATTAGCTACCAAACACTTAATCTCTAAAACCTCAAACCAAAACGCCTTCTATTCATGTAGAGGGCTTTTTTTTACTTCATAAGCTGTATAGACATATAAGTCAATATCTACCCCGCACTTTGCTTATTTTATAGCCCTCATTTGCTATACTAGCCCAACTTTATCGGTTCAATACCCACTTATAACACCCTTCCAAACAGCATGGTAGCCTTATGAAATTCTCAAAGTTCGGTCAAAAATTTACCCAGCCCACTGGCATCTCACAATTAATGGATGATCTGGGCGACGCGCTAAAAAGCGATCAGCCAATTAACATGCTGGGCGGTGGTAACCCTGCCAAAATTGATGCCGTCAATGAGCTGTTTTTGGAGACCTATAAGGCGCTGGGCGTTGATAACGACGCAGGCGTACCCAATAGTAGCGCGATTATTAGCATGGCGAACTACTCCAATCCGCAAGGGGATGCTGGCTTTATCGATGCGTTGGTTGGCTTCTTTAACCGTCATTATGATTGGAACCTCACGGCAGAAAACATCGCCCTGACCAATGGCTCACAGAATGCATTTTTCTATCTGTTTAATCTATTTGGCGGGGCGTTCACAGACGAGCAGAGCGAATCTGTCGACAAGTCCATTCTACTGCCATTGACTCCTGAGTATATTGGCTATAGTGATGTGCATGTGGAAGGGCAACATTTCGCGGCGGTATTGCCACATATCGATGAAGTGACGCATGATGGCGAGGAAGGCTTCTTTAAATATCGCGTGGATTTTGAGGCATTAGAGAACTTGCCAGCGCTCAAGGAAGGTCGTATCGGCGCGATTTGCTGCTCACGCCCGACCAACCCGACGGGCAACGTGCTGACGGATGACGAAATGGCGCATTTGGCTGAGATTGCCAAGCGTTATGACATTCCGCTTATTATCGATAATGCTTATGGCATGCCCTTCCCCAATATTATCTATTCTGATGTTAATTTGCATTGGGATAACAATACGATTCTGTGCTTTAGCTTGTCCAAAATTGGCCTGCCCGGTATGCGTACGGGTATCATCGTGGCCGATGCGAAAGTAATCGAAGCAGTCAGCGCGATGAATGCGGTGGTGAACCTAGCACCGACACGTTTTGGGGCGGCGATTGCCACGCCATTGGTTGCAAACGATCGTATCAAGCAACTATCTGATAATGAGATTAAGCCGTTTTATCAAAAGCAGGCGAAACTTGCGGTGAAGCTGCTAAAAGATGCGTTGGGTGATTATCCGCTCATGATTCACAAGCCTGAAGGCGCGATCTTCTTTTGGTTATGGTTTAAAGACTTGCCGATTACGACCCTTGAGCTGTATGAGCGTTTAAAAGACAAAGGCACATTGATTGTGCCAAGCGAGTACTTCTTCCCCGGTGTCGACGTCAGTGATTATCAGCACGCGCACGAGTGCATTCGTATGAGTATCGCAGCGGACGAGCAGACGCTGACTGATGGTATCAAAGTAATTGGGGA
Organism: Psychrobacter sp. UBA3068; assembly: GCF_002366815.1. NCBI lineage: Bacteria > Pseudomonadati > Pseudomonadota > Gammaproteobacteria > Moraxellales > Moraxellaceae > Psychrobacter > Psychrobacter sp. UBA3068. The sequence goes on from NZ_DFBY01000048.1 coordinate 29,642, forward strand.
AGTGGTACGCCAACTTTATGATGAAGCCAAGTAAAAACCGTTCGTGATAAACACAAAAAACGGACTTATTAATAGTCCGTTTTTTTGTGCTGTAAGCGCATACCAACCTTTTAGTTAAGCGCTTTTAGTAATTCCTTAGCGCTAAGCTTACCAAACTCATTGGCCGCCAAAGGGCCATCCCCTGAGATGAGCTTTCTATCTTGGTGTGTCTGCCCTGATGCCAGTTTATTATCAATCGTGACGCCTAGCTCTTCGAGTTTATCCCCAAAGTACCAAGGCATAGTACCCGGCAAATAGCCGAGTTTTGGCATTTGCTTATCCATTGCAGTTGGGAACGCGACTATCTCATAACCTTTAAAGATAAACTCGCACTCAGACTTAGCGTCTTTATTTGCCGTATCAAGATCGCCTAAGTTAGCCGCTAATAAAGCCGCAGGTCCATGGCAAATCGCTAACACGAATAAGTCGTTGTCATAACCCCACCGTAGCAATTCGCCAAGACTTTCATCTTCCGGCAAGCCAAGCATTGCGCCATGACCACCTGGGATAAATATGGCCGCATAGTCATCGCTATCGGTCATGTCATTTTTGACAAAGTCAGCGATACTTTTAGGTTTCTCAAGCTTTGACTGGTATTCCGCGTATATTTGTTTGACGTCGTCATCGTCTTCTGGCATCGCCCACTGCTCGACTTTGACAGACTCCCCATTTGGCGTAAAGACGTCCACATTGAAGCCCGCTTTTTTAAAGTGCAACAAAGGCACCATCATCTCAACCGGATGATTGCCAGTCTCAAACTTCTTACCGTTTTCCATGGTCATGTATTGCTGCTCGGTACAGACCATCAGGATTTTTTTATTGCCGGTATAAGGCGTGTCGTACTCGGTATGGTCGTAATTGGTTTTGTTTGGTGCTGCCAATTTTAACGATGACTTCGAAGGAATATACACGCCCGCGTTGGTTTCTTGGGGCTGTAAACCCAACGTATCTTTTGCATTGTCTAGTAGGTCTTGAATATTCATAGTGCTTCCTATTTATTATTATAACCATCCCAAAACGGTCGATTAACTTGGTCAAACTTTTGGAAGGTGTTAGTTATAGTGAACGGATAGCGAGTTAAGTAATAAATAAAGACGATAATTTTAAAAGACACGTCAATGTCGCTACCCTTTGAATTTAAGATAACAAACTGAGGAAGCGTTAAATAGTACAGACTTTTTATATTTCGTAAGCTTTGTAAGTGTGAGTTGCTAAGCGTCTACGTTACGGAGTAGCTAATCTGGCAAATTACAGTAATGACTAGTGAGGCGATCAGTAAAAAGTCTTAAAAACGTGAATTGTAAAAATGTGACACACAGCAACTAAAAAACGGACTAGTAGTCCGTTTTTTTATGGCGTTTAACCTGAGTGACTGACTGAAAAATTTTTGTCCATAAGGTGAGAGCATAGAGCACGTACGGCCACAAGCCAGTATTCACAATATCATGAATGCTGGCCTTTAGCTCAGCACGTCCCATCCCTGAAACGCCCAACTCGGTGATGGTATGGCGGTTATCCAAATACTCACCCAAGAGGGCAATACCCGTCACCAGGATTAAAGCCATAAACGCCCTGACACTGTATTTTTTGAAGAGTGGACGCAGCAGAATTAAACTCAATAGATACACGCTCATACCGACGTAAATATGCAGCGCATCTTTTTCTAGCCCTGTGGCATTCATAATGCCTGTCTTAAAGATATAAAAGTCCACTTTGTTTTCCACATATAAAAGAGTAGGAAATAACTAAAAATAAAAAAGAGTTTGCGACAATGCAAACTCTCTTGCGCGAGGCAAAACCGTGCTTTGCGCCCTCCTCGCTCAGGTTACACACTTACTAACTCATCCTACTGCACCAAGTCTTCAACTCATATTGTCTAAATGTCCCACTCCACAAAGTTCTTTAACAATTGTAAGCCCGCGGTATGGCTTTTTTCGGGATGGAACTGAGTGGCAAACAAGTTATCTTGCACGATACTGGCACAAAACGGCTGACCATAATCACAGATAGCAGCCACTTGTGAGCTATCGCTAGGCTCGCAATAATAGCTGTGCACAAAATAAAAATGCGCGTTGTCTTCGATACCATGCCACAACGGATGATCAAGATCCATGCCGCTGATGGTATTCCAGCCCATGTGCGGCACTTTGATGGTCGCGCCTTGCTCATCCCTCCACGTGGGATCGAACGCTTCTACGCTGCCCTTTAAAATACCAAGACAATTTGTCCCACCATTTTCTGCTGACTGCTCAAACAGTGCTTGCATACCGACACAGATGGCCATGACAGGCTTTTTGAATATCGCCTGCTGTATGACTTCATCGATGCCAGCATCTTTCATGCCAGCGATACAGTCTCGCATCGCACCAACGCCCGGAAATACGATCTTATCCGCAGCCGCGACTACTTTTGGGTCATTAGTGATAGCCACTTCGGCACCGACGAGCGCCAGCGCTTTGCTCACAGAATGCAGATTGCCCATACCATAATCTAATAACGCTACTTTGGTCACTTTGGCCATTAAAACGCCTCTTTTGTCGATGGCAGGGTGTTAAGCGCGCGCTCATCATACTCACAAGCCATACGCAGCGCACGGGCAAACGCTTTAAAGGTTGACTCGATTTGATGATGGCTGTTTTTGCCTTTGAGGTTGTCCAGATGCACCGTCATCCATGAGTGATTGACGAAACCATAAAAGAACTCGCTAAACAAATCGACATCAAAGCGGCCCACATGCGAGCGCGTAAAAGGAATGTCCATGTGCAGGCCTGGGCGACCGGATAGATCAACGACTGCACGGGTCAAAGACTCATCTAGAGGCGCGTAAAAATGCCCGTAACGGCGGATGCCTTTTTTATCACCAAGCGCTTTATTAAACGCTTGGCCTAGCGTAATACCCGTGTCTTCAACGCTATGGTGATCATCGATAAACGTGTCGCCTGTACATTTGATGTCTAAGTCAAACAAGCCGTGACGTTTGATTTGATCGATCATATGATCCAAAAATGGCACACCTGTATCCACCACCCCTTGACCTGTACCATCAAGGTTTACGGTACAAGTGATTTGTGTTTCAGCCGTATTGCGTTCCACAGTCGCAGTACGGGCGGGACGACCATATAGGTTTGCATTTGGCGAAGGGTTTTGCTCAGAAGCATTGGCTGTCATGGCGACTCTCTATCAATAAAAAGCGGTCAATAAAATAGGGCAAAAAAACACCCAGTACATTTTGCTAGCATCTAAATTCGTTAACCATAAAGATGTTCTAAAAATATCTCAAAGAAGGCATAGTGTTTATACAAGATACTAAAGTTTGATTTTTAGCATAGGTGACACTGTCTATTCTCATCATAGCAAACCCTAACATTTACTGCCACGACCAAGCCGTAAACCACGCACAAAATTGCCTCATTCTGCTAAAATAGTGACTTCAGTTTAATCAATCATGACCGACGCTATAACGCCACGCTATATCATATTATAGAAACCGTCTGTTTATAGGAACTCCTATGCCTTTAGAAGCGATTGCCATCCACAGCTTGGATACGCCCCTGATTAAAAAGCCTGCCCGTGAGAATGAGCTATCGGAGCGTCTACACGCCTTGTATGATAGCGATGATACACAGCCTGATGGAGCAGAAGTATTAAGTCTCGTTGAGCAAGGCTTTAAACGGGGTCAATGTCTCTATGTCGGCATGTTCAATGACAAACCTATCGCGGCCGTTGCCTGCTTTGATGATGGGCAAACCAATGCCAAGCGTTTGCAATACCTGACGGTACATCCACAAAATCGCGGCCGTGCCATCGATGCAAAATTCATTAAACTGGTCTATGATGCTGAGGTAAAAAAAGGCGTACGTGAATTTGTTCCTGCTGATGCCGATATTCATCGTATCATGAGCGAGTACGAGCTACTGCGCGTCAAGGACTAAACACAGCTTTAAACCCTTTGATTTTATCAAAATTTGCTTATTTTTGGTCTTTTATCACATATAATGCGAAAATAGCTTGACAGCGACGCGTATATTTAGTTTAATAGCGACCTCAACGAAGACGGCTCGATAGCTCAGTAGGTAGAGCAACGGATTGAAAATCCGTGTGTCGGCAGTTCGATCCTGCCTCGAGCCACCATTCGTTACTAGATTCGAAAAACCCTCAAATAGTGATATTTGAGGGTTTTTTTATGCCTGAAAATAGTGCGATTTTATGGCAATAAAGTCTATCACTCTCAGCCTTTCACAGCTGGACAACATTTTTAGACTGTTTTTTAAACGGCTCGGCTCAGTATACTAAAACTCACTGCCCACAACAGGGGACGTTATGAGAGAGTTTGATTACGATTTGGACTATCAAAACTTGGATTTGCGCGCGCAGCCTGAGTTGTATCGGGTTGGCCGCGGTGAGCAAGGCGTGTTATTGGTCGAGCCTTATAAATCTGAGATACTGCCGCATTGGCGCTTTGCGACGCCTGATATTGCCCGCGAGAGCAGCGAGACGATTTATCAGATGTTTTTGGATTATCTGGCGGCTGATGATTTTGTTGGCGCTGATATGGCGCGTAAATTTATCCAGATGGGCTATACCCGCGCCCGCCGCTATGCCAATCATAAAGGCGGTAAAAAGTACAAAGGCCCAGTCCCAGATGATAAAAAAGGCCAAAGCGGGGCGCACGGACGTGAAGAGCTACCACGGCAAGATGAGGACCCAATTAAAGCAGAATCAGCGCGTATTTTTAAACAAAAATGGGATCTGTGCCGCAAAAACGAGCGTTATTTGATGATGAAAGCTGAACATCGTGAGCGTTATAAAGACGTTGAATAAGCATAAAACGCTTTAATAATCATGCCTCGCATGTCAAATAATAATGGTTTTATCATGGCTAGCGGCAAAACAGTGAGGCTTAACGACTTGCTGTGTTAAGGTAATAAACCCTAGCATCCCTCTTCCAAAATATCTATTACGCGGACACCAATAATGACAATAGACAATAAGAAACTTTTGATTTTTGATTTTGATGGCACATTGATCGACAGCGTCCCAGACTTGGCTGACGCCGCCAATATCATGCTTGGCCAGTTAGGAAAGCCGAGCTATCCTATTGACACCATACAAGAGTGGGTAGGCAACGGCTCACGTATGCTGGTTGAGCGCGCACTCTCTGGTAGCATTGAGGTTGATCCCCATCTGTCAGACGCAGAGATAGAAGCGGCTGAGCGTTTGTTTTTCGATGCGTATGCTGCCCACGACACGAGCAAGACCAGCGCTTATCCTGACGTCGAGACAGGTTTAAAACAGTTAACAGACGCTGGTTTTACCCTAGCATTGGTCACCAATAAACCGATACGCTTTGTGCCCGACATATTAGCAAGCCTAGGCTGGACTTCATATTTCGCCATGGTCTTGGGCGGTGATAGCTTATCTGTCAAAAAACCCGATCCTGCACCCTTATTGCATGTTTGTGAGACACTACAGTTTGATCCCACCCAAGCGCTCATGATTGGGGACTCTATCAATGACATCCAAGCTGGCAAGCGTGCCAATATCGATACGGTTGGCTTATCGTATGGTTATAATTATGGCAAAGATATTCGTGATAGCCAGCCTAACCAAGCCTTTGACAGTTTTAAGGCACTGCTAGATTGGGTACTCAAATAAAAAGGGTAGTCAGCTCACCACAATAGAAATGTGGCTGACATTTGACCTCTGTTATTTACTGCGATAACTGAGGGCCTCAGAGACATGGGCACTAGTGATATCAGCACTATCGGCAAGATCTGCAATGGTACGTGCGACTCGCAATACTCGATGATAGCCACGTGCCGATAAATTTAAGCGTTGCTGAGCGAGCTGCAGTAATTGCTGCTCACTCTCCCCTAGGGGCAGATATTTGTCAATCTCGCTAGGGCTAAGCTCGTTGTTTACTTTTTTCTGCCGTTGTAATTGGCGCTTGTGAGCAGCAGCGACTCGAAGCCGAACCTGCTCGGAGGTTTCGCCAGCCTCCGCATTTTGCAAATCAGCAATCGGTAACGCCGGTACCGTGATGTGCAAATCAATACGATCAAGCAGTGGCCCTGATAGTTTGTCTTGATAGCGTCTAATCTGCTCAGGACGGCAGCGACAACGGCCTGATGTGTCACCATCATAACCACACGGACAGGGATTCATGGCAGCAACTAATTGAAAATTGGCTGGAAAAGTCATTTGAGAGTTGGCGCGGCTAATGGTGATTTGCTTGGCTTCTAATGGCTGGCGTAATACCTCCAGCACACTCCGATCAAACTCTGGCAGTTCATCAAGAAACAAAACGCCTTTATTGGCAAGGGTAATCTCGCCAGGTTTGGGGCGCGAGCCACCACCCACCAACGCCACTGCCGATATGGTGTGGTGAACTTGCCTAAATGGCCGTGTACCATAATCATAATCGCTATCTGCGACAGAATACGTACTGGCGACCTCTAACGCATCCTCAGCGCTCAAATCTGGCAAAATAGTCGGTAGCCGCGATGCCATCAACGTCTTGCCTGAGCCGGGCGGCCCTGTAAATAGTAACGAATGGCCGCCTGCTGCTGCAATCTCAAGCGCGCGCCTAGCATGATGCTGTCCTTTCACATCCGCTAGATCCACTTTATAGCCTACCTGCTTTGGTGCGGGGCTAGGCGGTACCACCTCTAAACGCGTATCAAGCTCACCTGAGTCTGATAATGACTGCAAATGATCACAAACGCTCTTTAAACTTGGTGCGGCTAATATCGTCACACCATCCACACGACTGGCCTCAGCACCGTTCTTGATTGGTACGATGAGTTGCGGTGTCGTCTGCACTGAAGGTGATGCTTCACTGCGCTTTTGGCTACTATCTTCTAACACTTGTGCTAATTTTAATGCCAATCCTTCAGCTTTGATCGCACGTGCGACTGCCAGACTACCTGTCACCTGCCGAAGCTCACCATTGAGCGCTAACTCACCAATAAACTCAAATCCTGATAGCACGTCCGGTTCCAACTGCCCACTTGCCGCCAGTATTCCTATGGCAATGGGTAGATCCAGACGGGCACCATCTTTTGGCAAATCAGCAGGTGCCAGATTAATCGTCAGACGCCGATTGGGAAACTGAAAACCAGAGTTAAGAATCGCAGAACGTACGCGATCCTTACTTTCTCGTACCGCCGCTTCAGGCAAACCGACAATGGTCAGGGCTGGCAGTCCTTGCGATAAATGCACCTCAATAATAACCTTAGGCGCATGCAAACCGACGACCGAACGGGTATAAACTTGAGCAAACGACATCAGTGCTTCCTAATATAGGGAATAATTTATCATAAAGTATTATTTATTAGTGCGCAAATGTCGTCTTTTATTACCTAATTTATTTACTAGCGTAGACAACAAAAACTGTTATATGATAAACCAGTGCTCTTACTTTCAGTCTACTTTGGCTACACTGTTTGATAAATTATCTAAAAGGTCACCTACTAGCAATACCATCAGAACGTTAGATAATCTTAATCTCACTACAGCCTCACTACAAGACACTCAAGATCAGCAAGAGTATTGGCAATAAAAGGACTTTATTGATCATACCAAGTTTGCTGGCCGCGTTTTACCGCAAATTTATACAACACAATTAACCATGGATGGATAATTTATGAGCATCAAATTGCTTAATCAGCGCGTGCCCAAGCTCGCACTCCTCTCAATTGCCGTCTCAATTGGGCTGTCTGGTTGTTTTGGAAATGACAACAATAGCTCGGTAACACCGCAACAGACTTACTCAGTTGACATCCAACGTACTGAATTCGGTATACCTCATATCACTGCCAATGATTATAAAAGTCTAGGCTATGGCGTTGGTTATGCTTTTGCAGAAGATAACTTTTGCTCACTGGCGAAAGAAGTTGTCGTCGCTAGCGGTGAGAGTATGCGATATTTGGGTGATCAAGGTAACCTAGCTAATGATGTATTTTATACGTGGTATAACTCTCCTGAGCGACGTGCTGAATTCTTAGCAGCTCAGGACCCTGAAACTATCGATGCAGTGACGGGTTATGCGGCAGGTTATAGCAGGTATTTGCGCGATACAGGTGTCGCTAATATCGACCCAGCTTGTGCCAACGCTGAGTGGGTTCGAGAGATCACTACTGATGATTTATTGACAGTTTATGGCAAAGCCAATTTACGTGGTGGACTCTCTAACTTCGTGGGCGCTATCGTTGCCGCTACGCCACCAGCACAAGACGTGGTTATGGGCAGCTCAAGAATGAGCAGCGCTGAGACAACTTCAGCAGCCGATTCTGCTCCTGAGTTCGATATGACGACGATTAACGTCTTAAATGGCGGTAGTAATGCTTATGCCTTTGGTAGCGAAGTCACAGGTACTGACAAGGGTATTCTCTATGGTAACCCACATGAACCGTGGAACGGTGTTCAGCGCTTCTATGAGTTTCATTTGACAATACCAGGTGAGCTGGATGTTATGGGTGCAGCCCAACAAGGTCAGCCTTTTATCAACATCGGCTTCAATAAAGATGTCGCATGGAGTCACACGGTTTCTACCGCCAAACGCTTTACCCTTTATCAGCTAAGCTTGGTAAACGGTGATCCTATGAAGTATAACTATCTAAATAGCGATGGTGTGCTTGAGCAGCGTGATATCGAAGAAGTCGAGGTGACAGTTAAGTTGCCAGATGGTGGGGAACGCGTTGAATCTTTGTATCTATCTCAATATGGACCGATGTTGAATGCCAAAGCGCTGAACGGTCAACTGCCTAGTTGGGGTGATGCCAGCAACGTGGCCTATACTATTCGTGATGCGGCTTCTGAAAACCCACGCGCACTCAATCAGTGGCGTAGTATGAACATGGCAACTAGCGTTGAAGACCTGAAGGATAGAATGCAAGGGATTCTAGGTCTAGGATTTGTCAATACCATAGCAACCGACCGTTACGGTAAAGCACTTTATGCAGATATATCAACCGTTCCTAATGTGACAGCAGAAAAACTGGCGGCTTGTAGTGCTAATGCTGGTCCAGCTCTTGGCGCTTTAATAGCATCCAACTTACCTGCACTCAATGGTAGTACTGCTGCTTGTGAATGGGGTAATGATGCAGATTCACCGCAAGCAGGTATCTTCGGTGGTTCAAACTTACCATTTTTGATTCGTGATGACTACGTTCTTAACTCAAATGATTCTTACTGGCTTAGTAATGCAGAGCAGCCGCTAACAGGGTTTTCGCCGCTATTGAGACGTGAGTTGTTACCTTTCTCTGAAGATGCTAAACCCCTCTCTCCCCGTACTCGTATGGCCTTTACCCAAATATTTGATCGATTAAGTAATAAAGATGGTTTAGGCGGTCATACCTTTGATCTTGATAGCCTGCAACAGGTTGTCTACAGTAATCGCAGTTATGCCGCTGAATTGGTACTTGATGATATCTTAGAAGACTGTCGAGCCAATCCGACATTACCACTATCGGGTGGTAGTACTATTGATGCTACTCAAGCTTGTGACATCCTAAGCAACTGGGATCGCCGTAATAATCTTGATAGTAAAGGCGCTCATGTCTTTAGAAAATTCTGGAGCAACTTGGGGTTTAACAGCTATGCAGGATTTAGAGTGCCCTTTGATAAAAACGATCCTCTCAATACCCCGCGTGACTTGATCATTAATGACAAAATGCGTACCGCTTTAGGCGATTCTATTAACTATTACAATAGTAAAAATATTGCGCTTGATGCCAAGCTCGCCGACTTACAATTTGTTATTGATGATAGCGAAAACGGTGAGAAGATTCCTATGCACGGGGGCTTCGGAGGCGAAGGCGTTTTTAATGTTGCAAGCTCAAGCCAAAACAGTGATGGCACTTATGGTCCAATCACCAATGGTCCAACTTATATGCAATCAGTCACATTTGATGACAAAGGCCCTGTTGTTGAAGCCTTATTGGCCTTCTCGCAGTCAGCAGATAGCACTCGTCCCTATCATCGTGACCAAACACGGCGCTACTCAGCAAAAGACTGGATTCGTCTGCCCTTTAATAAGACGGACATCAATGAGCAAGCAGTGGGCAATATCATTCAGTTAAGAGAATAGTAACGGTAAATCAAACGTAGAATAAGAAACCTCAGCTCCGAACTGGGGTTTTTTTGGATCATACGAAATAGGACTTTTTTAAGAAAGAAAAGCACGCCCCGACCACCCCACTGCTAATAAGGATTTGCTATAATAGCGACTATACATGCAGCCATGAATAACCTATCAGCAGCAATATCTAGGATTAAAACGAGGAACACCGCATGACAGACCCTTCAGCACAAAACAATCCGCAGCCTTACAACAATGCGGATGCGCAACCGTCGACCACGCGCCCTGTTATGCAGACAGAAAGTCCTTATGCCAGTACGCGTGGCAGTATCACTAGTAAGCAGCTGCCCGCCTTTGATGAAACCATTATCCATAAGTACAATCGTTCAGGGCCTCGCTACACCTCTTATCCAACGGCGCTTGAATTCTCACCAATCCCTGACGATCTTGAGACAAAAATTCTTCAAAACCGTGAAGCCCGTGCGCCTCTGTCCTTATATTTTCATATCCCATTCTGTCGTCACCTTTGTTATTACTGCGCTTGCAATAAAATTATCACCAAAAAAAATAGCGACTCAGGCGATTATTTGCAGTACTTAATTGCTGAGATTAAGCACAAACGCCGCCTGCTATCGGCGCCAGAAGGCAGCAGCAAGCCTCTGGTTAAGCAACTGCACTTAGGCGGTGGCACGCCCACGTTTTTGCGTGATGAGGAAATGGTTCAGTTGTGGGAATTTTTGCAGACCCAGTTTGAGTTTCTACCTGAAGACCAAGGCGACTACTCTATTGAAATTGACCCACGCGAGTTGAGTGGCGAGACGCTGAAAACGCTACGTAATCTTGGTTTTAATCGGATTAGCTTAGGGGTACAAGATTTAGATGAGACGGTACAAATTGCCGTCAATCGTGTGCATTCAGCAGAGTTGATTGAAAATGTGTTGAACGAAGCACGCGAGTTGGGCTTTCACTCTATCAATATCGATCTGATTTACGGTCTACCGCATCAAACGCCTGTCACCTTAGCTAAAACGGTGCAACGCATTATTGAGATGTCACCAGACCGTCTGTCAGTATTCAACTACGCCCATCTGCCAGAACGTTTTAAAGCCCAGCGTCAAATCAAAGATGAGGACTTGCCAAGCCCAGCCGCTAAGCTGACTATGCTGGGTAATACCATCAATACGCTAACAGAAGCGGGCTATCAATATATCGGTATTGATCATTTTGCCAAGCCTGATGACGAGCTGTCAGTGGCCCAGCGCGCAGGCAAGTTACATCGTAACTTCCAAGGTTACACCATCATGGGCGACTGTGATTTATTGGGTTTCGGGGTCTCATCCATCAGTCAGATTGCCAATGCTAACACGCGCTACATCCTACAAAACGATACCGACTTACAAGGCTATCACGCCAACATTGATGCTGCGCAAACCAATCTGATGACTATGCCTGCGGTAAAGTATATTAAAACGTCTATCAAAGATCGCCTGCGTGAATACGTCATTATGAATTTGTTGTGCCACGACTACATTGACTTCAAAGACGTGAATCAAAAATTCGGTATCGATGCCATTACCTATTTTATTGATGAAATTCAACAATTGGGTGCGATGCAAGAAGACCGTTTAATTGACATGGACGCAGCGGGTATTCGAGTATTACCCAAAGGTCGTCTATTAGGCCGCAATGTCGCCATGGTGTTTGACGAATATCTTGAGAAAAAACACAAAAACCGTTTTTCAAAAGTTATTTAAAAAATGGCTCTATAAGACAATTAGCGGCCATAAAAAAGACCTCAAATGAGGTCTTTTTTTATATTACTGCTCTTCGTACTCTTATTTGTTAATAGTCCACTCATTTTATTCAGTGGGCATAACGATATACAGTCTATTAGCATCTTCTATCGTTTTTTCTCGATCCAAATACTTTTTCTCAACAGTACTTGTTGAATGTATTGTCCCTGAATGCATATTTTTTGAATGCATGGTCTCTGAATCTGTCATTGCAAAATCATCATCATTCAGTAAGCCCAATGAACCATCTTGGCGCAACCACAAACCTTCAAGTTTGTCATGTGGATAATCTAGGGTAGCCAAAACATCAACGACCAAGGTTTTTTCCACTGGCATGATGGACATTCCTTTAAGTGTTTGCCAGTTTTCTTCGTCTGTTGCAATAAGCTGTTCAAGTGTTTGGTCATTGATTGTCAAACCAACAGCCTCGTCTTGTTTGACACTGTTGGTGTTTAAAATGGTTGTAATATCTGTTGCCTGAGAGATATCGATTTTATAAATGAGCTTTTGAGCAGACTTATCCTGTAGCGGGAATTTACGGTCATGCTCAATAAGATAAAACTCATGGTCACTAAGCGCTACTATGCCCGACGTCACGTGCTCCGCTTTATCCAAACGATACAGATATTGTGCTATTTTTCCCGATGTTAAATCAATCGTCACAATGCGTACGACATCAGATATACGCCCTGACTCATCAGGATTATCTAATGAAGACTCTATAACACCTACTAGCGTGGTCTGGTCTGGCGTAATCGTTAATGCCTCCATACCGCGATTGGCACGGCGTTTGGTAAGCTCTGTCGGTAATAAAATCGGCTTGTCATTAATCATCACATTATTACGCTCATCACTGGCAAACGCGTTGATACGTGCAATCTCCACACCTTCTGCATTGTAATGGACGAGGTGCGGACCATACTCATCGCCGATCCAAAAACTACCATCTGTAAGTGCCGCCAGCCCTTCAGGATCCAAACCATTAATATCGGTTTTAATAGGATTGGTCACTTCATCAAACGGTAGATGTGGGTTCATCGTCATTGGTTTCCCATCGACATCATAAGGTACTTCATTGGTACCGCCCAAGGCTTTTGGATTTGGCAGTCCAGAGATAGGGTTGCCGTCTCTATCCTTAAGCAGTATCTCTTTTATCTTAATAATTTTACCATCCGCTTGCAGCTCAAATAATCCGATAGACGGCGTATAGTTTGGCACAAGAAATTGCTTACCTTTTCCAGCACACCCGTCAAAGTCGGCATTGGGACCACGATCAGTCAGTACATAGAATTGATTGGCATTGGTAGGATGGGCGGCCACGTCTGAACCATAGCCACCATTGCGGATCTCTAGTTTTTGATTAGGATAGGCAGCGTTGGTATGCGTGGCATCAAGTATGGTATAAGGCAGTGGACTGCCTTGAGAGAACGCCTTCATCTGTCTCATTTCAGCATGTGCATCTTGCTTCGTCATTTCCGCACTCCTTGCATCATTATTTTTATTAAACCAGTAAAATGGTTGCTGGTAAATCACACTCAAAAAAATAGCCAGCGCGTAAAACGCTTACTGACTATTTTTAGAATGCACTTTAACTATTTAATTACTGCTGTGAACGATAGAGGTTGAAATATAGTCGATTCACTTTAAAAGCGAGTCAGAGCAACTGAAATGACTGTTTCGCAGCCTCTTTATTAGCAGCAAGCAAGAAAAACCTATACCAGACGCACGTGGCTATTAACGTATCGATTTTATTTTAAACTGCCTATATAAATACTGCTACTACACTTTCAGCTTATCCCCAACCATCCCTTTCACTGTGCTTAAAATATCAGCTGGTAAGACCACCATTTTTGAGTTGTCAGATTCCGCCAGCTCACGAATCGCTTTGATATACTGTTCACCCAACAAATAAACAATCGGCATCTCTTCAGTCCCCATCGCATTCGTAATCAGACGAATTGACTCTTCAGAACCACGGGCGAGCACCACCTGTGCTTCAGCATCACGACGTGAGGCTTCCAAGCGGCCATCCGCTTCTAAGATAGCCGCTTGTTTTTGGCCATCAGCACGTGTCACTGTCGCACGGCGTTGACGTTCGGCTGCTGCCTGCTCTTCCATGGCTGTTTGCATGGTAGCAGACGGATTGATGTCTTGGATCTCTACCGTCTTAAGGGTGATGCCCCAATCAGAGATGTCTTCTGAGATGGCATGTTTGAGCTTGGCTTTGATTTCATCACGGCTAGACAACGCGCTATCTAGATCCATCTCACCAACGATTGAGCGCAATGACGTTTGTACTAGATTGCGAATACCGTACTCATAATCTTCGATACCATAAACCGCTTTATCAGGGCGTACAATATTAATATACGCAACTGCATTTGCAATAATAACGACGTTGTCTCGCGTAATGACTTCTTGTGAAGGAATATCAAGCACGATATCTTTAGTCGTTACTTTGTAAGCCACATCATCCACATAAGGGATAATCAAGTTTAGCCCCGGCTCTAGGGTTTGGCTGTATTTGCCCAATCGCTGAATGACCCACTTATACCCTTGCGGTACGATTCGCACTCCTTTGAATATAGTAAACACGACCAGTGCGACCAGTACCACCATGACAATGCTAAAGCTTTCCATAACCCCTCCCTATTATTGTATTTGCCTGTTTTTATTGAGCACAGCTTGCGATTTCATACTGCTCACAATGAGCTCATTGCCAACGATATCCGTCACCACAACCCGATCACCGACAGTGACTATCTCTCCCCTCGTACGGCACATCCATTCTGCCGCCCCCACAATTGGGACACTAAAGCGTACGACGCCCGCTCTATCTGGTTGCGGTTGTAGAACGATCATACCTGTCTCGCCAACGATCACACTACCGCCAAGTCCTGCCTTAGTACGATCCACCGATAAAGGTTTAATAAACTTGAACCATACCACCAAAAAAACTGCAGAAAGTACCAACCAAATAACGATCTGCACAGAGAGCTCAATAGGCAGTAACCATGTCAGCGCAGCAACTATGATGGCAGCTGCACCAAACCACAGGCTTGCAAATGTCGGCACAAACATCTCAACAATGAGCAGCACGAAGCCTAATACCAGCCAATGCCACGGTTCAATCATCCAAAGTGTCTCCATTACGGCTACCCTCCCTATATTTTTTCTGAGGTTCTAGCTTTTAATGTAACACACTTTTAGAGAATACAACTTCTTAAAAATCATCAATCTAGAGGGGATGTCTCTCCATAAACTTATGGAAGCATATAGAAATGAAACACATAAAAAAACGACCGCCGAAGCGATCGTTTTTATTTAATAAGCTGCTACCTAAGAAGTTATTAGAACTTCAATTGGGCACCAACAGTCATTAGGTCGGCATCACTACCTAGCATGTCATACTCAGCTTCAACACTGAAGTCAGGGTTTACAGCATAGCCAAGACCTACACCACCAGCGATACTGGTATCATCGTCTGACACAGATACACGATTAAGACCAACTGTGTAATCGCCCTCTACTTCAGTTTTTGCAATACCTAATTTACCTTTGGCATATAAGCCAGTGTTTGGGAAAGCGTAACGATAAGTACCATAAGCACCGTACGTTTTAGCGTCTATGTCCCCGTTATAGTAATCGGCATCGTCTGAACCGACATACTCGACTTCCATACCGAAGTTAGGATCGAAGTTGTAACCACCGTATACACCGTATGCCGTTGGATCATCAGCGCCATCAACATCTATATCGAACTGACCAACTTTTACACCAGCATAAGGCTGTCCTGTGTAGCCGTTGCCATAACCGATGGCTGCTTGTGCACTTACGGTAAGTAAAGAACCCGTTGCTAGGGCAAGTAGAGTTTTTTGTAGAGTTTTCATTATTAGCTCCTTGAAATAAATTTGGACAAACAAGTTATCAGTTTTATATCGGTCTTTTAGACCCCATCGCCTTGTTTGCTAACGATGAATACATAGTAACAAACTATTTCGAGCACTCTGTCAGTGTTTGATGGTATGCGAGTTAAGATTTGCAAGTATTTATCAGTGCCTGGGTAACAAAGCCAGATATATGAAACTTTCTGTTACATTTATCGATTCTGTGCAATACTTCCCTCTTGTGATGACACCTCCTCCCTAGGTTTAACATACGATAAAGGACAATTCAGTATGGCTACCCCAATTCATGAGCGACTACAAGCTGCCCTTACGCAGCTAAAAAGCGCGCAGCAGTACCGCCACCTACCAGATATTGAGCATCAAGGGCGCTACGTAATCAGCCATGGCAAAGCGCTACTAAACATTGCCAGTAATGACTATCTTGGACTGGGTAGCGACATAGCACTGCAAGACGAATTTTTTGAATACATACAGCAGTTTCCCTCATTACACTTGCCTAAAATGAGTGCCACCTCTTCACGCCTTTTAACAGGCAATGATGCACAACTATCAGCGCTGGAGAGCGAACTACAACAATGGTATCAACTGGCCGCGGGCACAAAAAATAGCGCTGGTGTAAAAAATAAAACCGCTACGAAATCGGCGTTGGTAATAAACAGTGGCTATCACGCCAATATTGGTATTTTGCCTGCCCTCACTGCCTTGCCCGTTAAAACTCTTATTCTGGCAGATAAGCTAGTGCATGCCAGCATTATCGACGGTATCCGCCTGAGCCAAAATAAACTATGTACTTATCGGCGTTATCGACACAATGACTACGCGCACTTGGCCACATTATTAGCCCAAGCTGAGGGTGACGTTGAGCGCATTATTATCATCACCGAAAGTATTTTTAGTATGGATGGCGACCGCGCGGACTTACGTGCCTTAGTACGCTTAAAAGCGTTAGACAGTCGTATTGAGCTATATGTGGATGAGGCCCATGCGGTCGGCGTCTTTGGTGACCACGGCTGCGGTTTGGCAGAAGACACGCAAACGCTGACTGATATCGATTATTTAGTGGGAACGTTTGGCAAAGCATTTGCGTCGATCGGCGCGTATATTTTGTGCGATGACACGGTGAAATCATGGCTGATCAATCACATGCGTCCACTGATCTTTAGTACCGCGTTACCACCGATCAATCATGCTTGGACGCGTTTTATTTTGGCAAAAATGCCTGAGCTACAAGCGCGTAGACAACATTTGGCTCAGATATCTCTCCAACTTAGCCAAGCCATCGCACCCGCGCATCGCGCATCATCAGCGCCGCAAGAGGTTATTTATCAGTCCCCTATCGTGCCTTATATATTGGGTGATAACGCCCAAACGCTTGCCAAAGCCGCGCAGTTACAGGCAGCGGGGTTCTACGCCTTACCCATCAGACCGCCGACCGTTCCTGCCAATACCGCACGCATTCGCTTGGTAATGAATGCCCAAGTAAGTCAAGCGGACTGTCAGCGTTTGATCGAGCACTTATAACCAAAAAATTTATTAAGACTGCCCAAGCAAACACTCATGACATTTTGGATGAATAAACATGACAGAACACCCCAGTACCATACGCGAGCTGAGCGCTCGAAAGCAGATCATTGCTCGTCATTTTGCCCAAGCCAATACCTATGATCAGCACGCTCACATCCAGCAGCATGTCTGTCAACACTTACTGTCTGCCATCACCCATACGCATCAAGATAGCGTGCTGGAAGTGGGTGCTGGTACCGGACAGATGACCCAGTTACTGGCAGCAAGCATGCAAAGCAAACGCTGGATCATCAACGAGCTGTGTGCGCAGCAAGCAACAAACTTACAGGCTATACTGCCGGCGGCACAACTGCGTATTGGCGATGCAGAAACGATGGATCTAGAGACAAATCACAGCTTGATTGTCAGTGCCAATGCCATACAGTGGTTTGATGATCCATTAGGTTTTGTATCACAGTTGACCAAACGCCTCAAAGCAGGTGGCCAGCTACTGCTGAGCACTTTTACACCAAATAACTTTCAGCAGATCAAGACCCTCACTGGTCAAGGTCTAAGTTATCCAGCTATTGAAGCCTGGCGTTTAGCATTAAATAAAGCCAACCTCAAACAGATACAGTTATCGACCCAGCGTTTCGATATACCGTTTAGTCGGCCGTATGACGTGCTAAAACATATGAAAATGACTGGTGTCTCGACGAATCAAACCCAACGACAAACTACCGTAGAGCCGCAAAGCATAGAACCGTTTATTTGGACAAAGACAAGCTTGCAGCAGTTTGAGCAAGCTTACTGGCAGCAGTTCTCAGGGCAAGACGAAAACGGCCAGCCCTGTGTGTATCTCACCTATGAAGTGCTCATCATCAACGCTTATCAGCCATAAAAAAACGCACCTCGAAAGGTGCGTTTTTTATCTTAACTCTAGTGGATGTTAAGAGATATTACTTCTTATCATCGTCTACTTCAGTGAACTCTGCATCAACGACATCGTCATTGGCTTGATTGTTGTCTTCAGCACCGTCCGCCCCTTGTTGGAACTGGCTTGGATCCATGCCCTCGCTACCTGCACCACCATCAGCGTAGATCTTCTGACTGATTGGTAAGAAGGCATTGTCTAACGCTTCAAGCTTGGCTTTAATGTCATCATGATCATCTTCTTTCACCGCTGTTTCAAGCTCAGCAATAGCCGTTTCTACTGTTGATTTTTCTTCATCAGTCACTTTGTCTTCTGCTTCTTTTAGTGCTTTTTGTACGGCATGGATACGACCATCCGCTTCGTTACGCACTTGCGCTAGGTTAGCGAACTTCTCATCTTCTGCCGCATTGGCTTCAGCGTCACGAACCATTTGTTCGACTTCTTCATCCGACAAACCAGAGTCTGCTTTGATTTGGATGCTTTGTGCTTTACCAGTCCCTTTGTCTTTCGCTGAGATGTTCATGATGCCATCAGCGTTGATGTCAAAAGTCACTTCGATCTGCGGTAGACCACGTGGTGCTGGTGGAATGTCAGTCAGATCAAAACGGCCAAGCTGTTTGTTTTGGTTGGCGATTTTACGCTCACCTTGATAAACCTGAATGGTAACTGCTGGCTGGTTGTCTTCAGCCGTTGAGAACACTTGTGATTTCTTAGTAGGAATCATGGTGTTTTTCTCAATGATTGGCGTCATGACCCCGCCCATCGTTTCGATACCAAGCGTCAATGGTGTGACATCAAGTAGCAATACGTCAGTTTTGTCGCCAGACAATACCGCCCCTTGGATCGCCGCCCCTGCTGCTACTGCTTCATCAGGGTTGACATCTTTACGTGGTTCTTGACCGAAGAACTCTTGTACTTTCTGCTGTACAAGTGGCATACGCGTCTGACCACCCACTAAAATCACATCATCGACATCACCCACTTTTAGGCCAGCGTCTTCAAGAGCAATTTTACAAGGGCCCATCGTGCGCTGTACTAAGTCTTCGGTGAGACTTTCTAGTTTTGAGCGACTGATCGTCACAACCAAATGCTTAGGACCACTGCTATCAGCGGTGATGTACGGTAAGTTTACTTCGGTGCTTTGGGCACTTGATAGCTCAATTTTGGCTTTTTCTGCCGCTTCTTTTAGACGCTGCATCGCCAATGAGTCACCTTTTAGGTTAACGTCTTGGTCTTTTTTGAATTCATCAACTAGATAGTCAATCAAAGCAGAATCAAAATCTTCACCACCAAGGAAAGTATCCCCATTGGTTGCTAGTACTTCGAACTGTTGCTCACCATCAACGTCAGCAATTTCGATGATTGAGATATCAAAGGTACCACCGCCCAAGTCATAAACTGCAACGGTGCTATCACCTTGCTTTTTGTCCATACCATAGGCAAGAGCGGCGGCAGTTGGTTCGTTGATGATACGTTTTACATCAAGACCTGCAATTTTACCCGCATCTTTTGTGGCTTGACGCTGTGAGTCATTGAAGTAAGCAGGTACCGTTACAACCGCTTCGGTCACGCTCTCACCAAGATAATCTTCTGCTGTTTTTTTCATTTTTTTCAAGATTTCAGCAGAAACCTGTGGTGGCGCTAACTTTTTGCCGTTAACTTCTACCCATGCATCACCGTTATCAGCTTTGGCAATTTTGTAAGGCACCATACCGATGTCTTTTTGCACAACTTTGTCATCAAAACGACGACCAATCAAACGCTTAATCGCAAACAATGTATTGTTTGGATTGGTGACGGCTTGACGCTTGGCTGACTGACCAACCAAAATTTCGTCATTTTTATAGGCGACAATCGATGGTGTGGTACGTGTACCTTCAGCATTTTCGATGACTTTAACTTTGTCACCTTCCATGACTGCGACACATGAGTTGGTTGTACCTAAATCAATACCAATTACTTTACCCATAATGAATTACTCCTAATTGTTTTAAATATAAATCTTTGTATCTTCAGACCATAGTCGGTCACTTGTTGCTTTATATCGGTTTTCTTATGGCGTTTTTCAAGTCAATAATCAAGCAAAAACTGTGTTTCATGTGACTTTTTGTGAAAAACCTTCATATGAGTAGGGTTTTTCACGCTAAAAACCTATTGGCCGACACGAACCATCGCTGGGCGTAATAAACGACCATTTAAGCTATAGCCCTTTTGCAGCACTGTTCCAACCGTGTCCGCTTCTGCGTCTGCATCAATACCGACCGCTTCATGCAAGTCCGCATTGAATTTTTCACCTTGTGGATCAACGGCTTCTACGCCATTTTTGTTTAGTACAGCTACCAGCGCTTTATGCGTCAATTGTACCCCTTCAGCGACTGGGTCATTGGCATCAGCATTTTCAATGGCACGCTCTAAGTTGTCGACGATCTCTAACAACTCTTTCGCAAATTTTTGCAAGGCAAATTTTTTGCTCTTATCGGCTTCTTGCTCCATGCGTTTTTGCGCATTGTACGCTTCTGCATTGGCACGGGCAGTACCTTCTTTGGCCTGCTTAACTTCGCCTTCTAACTCAGCAATGCGGGCCTTAAAGGTGTCGAGATCGATTTCATTTTCGATCGTCATGTCTTCTTCTGATGCATTTTGTGGATCAAACTCTTGCATGGTTTCTTCTAAAATACTGTCATTGTGATCAACATTATCATGCGCCACATTTTGCTTAGGTGATTCGTGGTTGGTGTTATTCTCGCTCATGATAGCTCCTTGGAATCTTAATAATGACCATTAATGTTAGACACAATAAACTCGCTCACCGCTAGTCACGGCGCTCTTATTTATTGGATGCTTAACCGTTATTACTCATTGTTTTTATTAATGCGCTTTACTAGCTGCTTGATAAAGGTGATGGGGACAAATTTCAAGCCTAAAGCGTAGGAATTTTTCCCATTTACTACAAATACGTTTTAAATGGGCAGTAAAACGTTCGTCAGGCGTTTGTTAAGTGTCAATCCATAGAGGTATTCGCTAACCAAATGAACAAAACCTCCTTTCAATTCCAAAACGTTTACGTTTACTTTCCAAACCATTACCAAACCATACGCAGTTTTTTATTCATTACTTTATGATTGCTACAAATATCGTAAAACTCACGTTAAAGCATACGCGACTGTGAGATTGCAGATACTAACTATTATTGATGAGAAGTGTTATGTCTAATTCGACCGTTTTATCAGTCAATACCTTATTGAACAAAGCGTTGTTTACGTTGAAACTTGCATCGATAGACCAAGTCGATAATGTTGCTAATGTTAATAACAATGTAATCAACGAAAACGCTCAACGAAAACGCCTGACCGTGAAAGAAAAAATGCTCGGCTACGCTTCAATACCCAACCGTCACCCGCATACATTGCACCACGCTATGAAAGCCTTGGGCTACCTACCTACCCCTTTATTAGAGCGCATGGTCGGTTATTTAAAAGGGCCAACGTCAAAACAATATCTCCATGCCGATGCGCATTTACGTTTGATTCTCGCGATAAATAGTCAGCTTAAAACCCCACTAGAGCTCACGCCAATGTGTGAGCTGCGCGAAAAATTTGCCGCTGATGCTGTGGCCATGCAAGCACCAAAAGTATGGAAACAAGCGAGTGGGAGTGTGCTCAGCAATATCAAACGCTTTACCCAAAAAGGTGATACGCCTATCTGCTGGGAAGACAAAATCATTGCCAATGCTGATGATGGCGACATGACGATTCGCTGCTATCAAACGGTATCTCGCTCTAATGGTATTGGCTTTAAAAAACGCCCTATACAAAATCCTGATGAAACGGTGATGATGTTTTTTCATGGGGGCGGTTTTTGTATTGGTGATATCGATACTCATCATGAGTTCTGCCACACCGTTTGCGCGCGCACTGGGTGGCCAGTCGTCAGTGTTGACTATCGCTTGGCTCCTGAGAACCCTGCTCCAGCCGCATTGAGAGACTGTATTACTGCTTATGCTTGGCTGGCTAAGCACTGCCATACCCTAAACGCTTCACCGTCGCATATTGTCCTAGCAGGCGATAGTGCGGGTGGCGGACTATGCACCCTGCTTGCTCAGCAGCTTACCGCGCCAACTGAAAGCGCGTGGCTCGACTTAGGAGCGAATGGTCAAAAGACGTTTGACTTATTAGAGCGCCTACCCAAGTCACTGGCGCAAATGCCTTTATATCCTGTTACGGATATTGAAACGGACTACCCAAGCTGGGAGTTGTATGGTGAAGGTCTACTCTTAGATCATGCTGACGTGGCGGTATTTGACGCAGCTTGTTTCAAAAACAGCTCATTACCACGCCAGCATGTGCTGAACGCGCCAATGCTCGGTGATAACCGTAAAGTGTGCCCCACTTATATCGTTGCTTCTGAGTTAGATGTTTTGCGTGATGAAGCATTTGCTTATGCCAAGCAAATAAAAGCGCATGGCATCCCAGTCCAGACAAGTACAGTACTTGGTGCACCGCATGGTTTTATTCATTTTATGAGCGTTCATGAGGGCCTTGCTCAAGAAACAAGCAACATCATTGATGGCTTTGCTCGCTTCGTACGAGACGCCATTAGCGCACAAAGTCAGTTAGCCGCGTAGTAAAGCGCGCCTCTAGTGACCAATAAAAAACCTCTACTATTTTTTTATGGTAGAGGTTTTCACAAGTGTTACATTCACCTATTATGTTTCACATGAAACAATCCTAACTTCCCTAGTCCTGCTCTTCTAATGCCTGTTTGAGCGTTGGTTGTCTAAACGTATAACCTGAGTCAACGAGCGCTTGCGGTAACACCTTTTGTCCGTCAATCAACAAGGTTGCCATCTCACCAAACATAAGCTTGAGTAAAAACGCTGGTAAGGTAAAAAAGGTGGGGCGATGTAGCCACGCTCCCACTGTTTTGGTAAAGGTATGATTGGTCACTGGATTAGGAGCCGTAAGGTTATATACGGCCGCTGGTGTCTCATTTGCAGTCGGTAAGGTATTGTCAACGGTGGCGGCGCGCTCAACGCTCTCCGTATCCATTTTCCCAGTATCGATTAGCCCACCATCAGCTTCATCATTAAGATGCTGCTCAATGACAAATATCGCAGCCCCCACCCAGTCCTCACGGCTGATCCAACTCATGATTTGTTTGCCGTCGCCTAGCTGCCCACCGACACCCATTTTAAAAGGCGTTAAAAGCTTACCAAGCATACCGCCGTCAGGATGAATGACCACACCCGTACGTAAGATAGCCACAGGGACGCCATAATTGGTTGCTTCTAAGGCTAACTGCTCCCACTCATCACACAATCGATGGGCAAAATCTGGCTCAAAACCACTGTTTTCGTTGAGCGGTTTATCGCCTTGGGTACCATACCAGCCAATGGCTGAGCCGCTGACCAGCAACTTAGGTTTAGTACTCGTGCGAGCGATAAATTCGAGTATGGACTCGGTCGGCTTAATACGGCTGGCGAGCAACTGCTCTTTACGCTCATCACTCCATCGCGCATCAGCAATACCCGCACCCGCTAAATTTAAAATAACATCAAAGCCCAGATCAGTCTGTGCAAGCTCGTCATAAGTCATCATTTGGATATCGTTGGGATGCGCCTGACTATTATCACGTGTTAACCAAGTAATATGTAGGTCTGTATCTGCACTCTGATAGCGTTTTAGGATCTCCTTACTGAACGCGCTTCCCAAAAACCCCGAGCCACCGCTGATTAAAATATTCATGCCCTACTCCCTGCATTGGTTGTTTATCACTCAGTAAGCCTTGAGCCTTTATCACCATCGTCTGCTTTTTTGATGGTGATATCAAAAGGACTTTTACATACTTTTGGTAAAGCCCTACCCTATACAACAGTAGGTTAACTATACCAAAGAACGCTAAGACGAGTATAAAAACCAACGGTATCTTAACCGCAAGCTAAGGTTTGTGCGGCCCTACTGGAGAGATCACCCCCATCCTTTAACGAATGATTAAGCCTGTGGTGGCATCACGAATTTGGCTGGGCAACGTGTAACCGAGCGTCTCGGCTTGCAAGTAGCTGATTTGCTCGCTGAAATAAGCATACGCTTCAGAAAAAGTCTTAGCTGGCGGTTGCCCTGATGGGTTACAACTGGTGGAAACCAGCAAACCAAATGGATTATGAGCGCCGGCTAGCTGTTGGCACAGCTCACGGATTAGAGGGTGGGCGATCACCCTAATTGCCACGGTCTGATGTTGGCCAGTTATCCAAGGCGGAATAGTGGTAGCCAGTGTTTGCGGGATAGGTACCAACCAAGTATGCGCTTGCTTATATTGTAATTCTACATGCTCACTATCCGTTTGCCAGCTCTTGAGCATGGGGTGACGTTGCGCCTCACTTAACGGTGCTAGCAGAGGTGACACACGCTCTACACTGTCAGTAATAACAATCATCCCTTTGGACTGTGGGCGCTGTTTGATGGCTAAAATACGCTCAACCGCTTGTTTGTCATAGGGGTCGCAGCCTATCCCCCACACGCTCTCGGTTGGATAAGCAAGCAGCTGTCCTGCTTTTAGACAGTTAGCCGCTTGAATGGTAGAAGACGTAGTGATGGAAGCAGAGTGGTTCATAGTTTGAATAAATCATCATGATATAAAGATAAGCACCAATAATAACACAACAGACGCACGCCTCAGTTAGCGGCAATGATCTGAGCACCATACTGGTAGAAACACAGAGCTGTCATTCTAAACGCGTAAGTAACGCCCACCTTGTACGTGAATAACGCCTAATAGCTCAAGCTCCATTAACTGTCCTATCAGCTGCGGTGCGATGAGTCCAGTGGCAATGATGAGTGCATCCAAATCTTGTCCATGCCAGTCGAGCTGCTCGTAAACTGCCGTTAGGTGCGCAGGTACGGAGATAGCGCTACGCTGAGATTTGATATTAGATGCCAATAGCTGGCTGTTATCTGTGGCAGCGGCTTTATCTCTACCCACAGCATGAGACGGCTGTTGAACTTCCGATCGAGGATCAGTGGTGCTAGATACAGGGGAATTAGAAAGGTTTTCTGCTTGACGTACAAGGCTACCGTAAGCCAACTGATTATTTACATCTTCGATGACTTGCTGAGGGTGATAAATCAAAGTGGCCCCTTCGCGTATCAGATGATGACAGCCCTCGGCATTGCTGTTGTCAATATGGCTTGGTATCGCAAAGACTTGCTTGCCTTGCTCAGAGGTTAAGCGGGCGGTAATAAGTGAACCACTCTGAATCGTCGCCTCTGTCACGATCGTTGCCAAGCTCAGACCAGCCACCAAACGGTTACGACGTGGGAACGTGTGCTTATGCGGCGGGGTATGGGGCAACAGCTCACTGATAATACAGCCACCTTGCTCGACAATCTGTGCAAATAACTGATCATGGTGATTGGGATAATTCACATCAATGCCTGTCCCCATCACCCCAACCGTGCGACCTTGGTACTCAGAATCCACCTGCGCCAAAGCCCCTAAATGGGCGCGCTTATCGACCCCCATAGCGAGACCACTGGTGATAATATAACCTGCTTGGGCTAAATACTGCGCCATATCAAAAGTGGTTTTTTGTGCATGGGCGGTGGGTTTTCGACTACCAACGATAGCAATTTGTGCTTGCTGTAGACGCGTGCTATTACCACGGTAAAACAATAAGGGCGGTGGGTCATAAATCTGTAGGAGCTGGGCGGGATAGTCGGGCTGATCGGCGAATATTAGGCCATACCGACCGGTGACTAACGCCTGCTGGATTTTATCGATATTGGCGCGTGTTTGCTCAGGCTGTTCATGACGTTTAAGGTGGGTATGATGAATACCTAACTGCCGCCACGCGTCTACTTTGGCTTGCCAAGCAAGCTGTGCGTGACCAAAGGCGGTAAGCAGCTTGTGGTAAGCAGATAATGACGCATTCACCTCATACCACAGCGCCAATATGGCACGCTGATCGTCGGTTAACAAAGAGGAGACTGCTGTCATAGTCATTTCTCTCACACAAGCGGGCTTAAATGGGCTTAGATTGGCTCGTCCAATGAACCAGTGATGTGTTTACAGATAAGGCGGCGGTAGTAATTGATCACCAACGTTGAGGGGTAGCTCAGAATCTAACACATACGCATAGCTAATATGGTCAAAAGTATTGAAGATCATGACCATACCGCTTGGCTCATTTGGCAAACGTACCGGCATATCATTGTCTTTGGTATCGCGTACCAAGGGACCTTTTTGATAAACGGTCAGGACATCACCAGGTTTAGCCCCATGGGTGCTCCCTAGGTTGATGGCGACCACACTACCCTTTGCCGCTGAACTGATTGAGTCCATTACGCGTACAATCAACCCACCACGACTGACCGTCGCTGGGGCTGGATAAAACACTGGCGGGATCGAGTTATTTAGCTCAACAAATACGCGATCACCTTCACGCACTTCTTTACCGTAACTGTCCGTCAGCTGTAAGCTGGTGACACCATTGCTTTCTGTAGAGGTGACCAAGCCTGTTGCCACTTGCGTGACTTCTAGACCGATAACTTCTTGTGTTTTAGGCTCGACATATAGCTCACCTTCACGGTAGATACCATAGCGCTGTCCGACGATCAGCGGCACGCCTTTGGCGTAAACCTTATCACCAGCAGCAGTAATTAAGTTACGGTTCTTAGAAGCTAAAACATAGGGGGTGGTGTTGAAATCTTGTGGATCAACGATGACCGTTTTATCCAACCAGTGTTGAATAGCTGACCATGGGATAGGTGGGATACTATTGGCAGTTGAAGTCACGGCTACCGTGCCCGCGACCACATCACCCGTTAACTGTTTTTCTACCCCAGCACAGCCCTCACCTGTGTCCACCCCAACAAGCGTCTTACCTTGAATCACACACAAGATAAGAATGTCATTCGGATAAATAAGATGTGGGTTTTTGATTTGTTTATTGGTCGCCCAAATCTCTTTCCAGCGCCATGGACTGTCTAAGTAGCGTCCTGAGATATCCCACAACGTATCCCCTTTTTTGACAGTGTAGCGATTGGGCGCATCTGCTTTGATGCTGGGTGGCGGATTGTTAGCGTGAGCGGTGGTCATCAGCATTGCACTGCTAAATGTCGTGATCAACAGGGCCTTTGCTATCTTTTTTACGCGCATCTTCATTATTGTACCCACAGTATGTATCGCTGTTTTGGCTGGTGTTATTCCGAAAAAAGCGCTCAGCGTAATGAACATCCGCCGACGCTATTTCTAATATTACAATCATATCTACGATAACACAATCATAAACAAGTTATTACAATAGTGTAACCTTATGTGGATACTTTCTTTAAGACTTTCTTAGACGCTACGCTTATCCACACCCTTTGTTTAAGCGGGGTTTGGTACGACGTACTGACGGATTTGTTCAGCGACTAGCTCAGCTTTATTGTCTAGTACTACGACGTGCTGTGGCAAGCTCTCCAAGCCTTCTGTGTGTTTAGGACGGTCGATATCTATTTGGCCAACCGCTTCCACGATAGTGTCAGCAAACTTAACGGGCAATGCCGTCTCTGCACAAACGATGATTTCACCCTTTAACTGTAATTCTTTTGCGACCTTGATACCGTCAGCGGTGTGTGGATCAACCAGCTCCCCATACTGCTCATAAATCGCTTTAATGGTTCGCAGGCGACCATCATGAGTAGACTTGCCAGCCGCAAAGCCATAACGGGTGTTAACCGCTTCCATCAATTCAGATAAATCGAAACCTTGGCCTGATTTTACGCCTTCAAACAGTTCATGAACGCGCGTACTGTCTTTGTCTAGCAGTAGATAAACAAATCGCTCAAAGTTAGAGGCTTTAGAGATATCCATGGATGGGCTGGAGGTGACATAGGTTTTTTCAGTGGGGCGCGGCTGATACGCACCTTGATTAAAGAAGTCATTGAGCACATCGTTTTCATTGGTGGCAACGATCAAGCGCTCAATTGGCAACCCCATTTCACGGGCGATGTGACCGGCGCAAATGTTACCAAAGTTGCCTGAGGGCACACTAAAACTGACTTTTTCCTCATTGCTCGTCGTGACGGCAAAGTAAGCTTTAAAGTAATAAACAATCTGCGCGAGGATGCGACCCCAGTTAATGGAGTTGACCGTACCCAAGCTATAAGCGGCTTTAAACGACGCGTCTTGTTGCAGCGCTTTGACGATATCCTGACAGTCATCAAACATGCCATCGATAGCGATGTTGTGGATATTGTCATCGGTCAAGCTATACATCTGCGCACGCTGGAATTCACTCATTTTGCCATGTGGCGATAGCATAAAGACTTCGATATTGTCTTTCCCGCGCAGGGCATACTCTGCCGCACTACCCGTATCACCACTGGTGGCGCCAATAATGGTAATACGCGCGTCTTTTTGTTTGAGCACATATTCAAAGGCATTACCCAAAAACTGCATAGCCACGTCTTTAAATGCCAGCGTTGGACCGTTTGATAAACCTAAAATGTATAAATTGTCTTCAAGCTTGCGGACAGGAACAATCTCATCAGAACCAAACACATCAGCGGTGTAAGTACGCTCAATAATGTCCTGCAAATCAGCGGTAGGAATATCAGTGGCAAAGCGCTGCATAATTGCCATCGCAAGTTGCGGATAGCTAAGCGTACGCCATTCCTCTAGCGTAGCACTGTCGATGTTCGGATAGTGCTCAGGCAGCATCAAACCGCCATCAGGGGCAAGCCCCATCAAAAGCACATCACTAAAATCCATCGGCGCTGTCTGACCACGGGTACTGATATATTTCATTAGATTGTCCTGTCTACAATGATGTTATTCAATATTTAAAAACGATTTATTCAGCAGCTTTATGCAGCAACGCATAATAAAAGCCATCGCCACTGATACCATCAATTGGCAAGCACTGGCGACCAATGGTTTGTGCGATGCCCCAATTGCATTCCTCGGTAAATTCAACCGCGACCGCATCATCATGATGGCTGATAAAGTCCTGCATTTGCAGGGCGTTTTCTTGCTTTAAAATAGAGCATGTTACATAGAGCAGATAACCACCTACTTTGAGCTGTGGCCACAGATTGTGCAAAATATCTGCTTGTAAGACAGCCGTTTGCTCAACGTCTTCCTCAGCCCGTAGGATACTGATATCAGGATGGCGACGGATCACACCTGTTGCAGTACAAGGGGAATCAAGCAATATCGCATCAAATACCGGTTCATTGGTAGCCGCTTTTTTATTTTTTCCATGCTGCCATCTGGTGGCATCAGCACAGACGATATCAAGCGCGACGTTTTTCTCCGCTTGCTCTAGGTTCTCCTGCTTTAAATTGAGACGGTCTAAATTATCATAAATACGCTCGATACGCGGTGCTTCATTATCGATGGCGGTTAGCTTGATTTTAGAAATCCCAGACACCGCTTCAGCATCGCTTTGTTTCACGTGAAACAAGGGCGAGTGTTCCGCCGAGTTTATTAACTCTAACCAATGCGCCAATTTACCGCCAGGTGCGGCGCAAGCATCTAAAATATGGAGATCAGTGACGTCGTTATCATTACCAATTTTATTTATTAATGCTTTATGAATGATAGGTGCCGCAAGTTGCGCATGCATGTCTTGCACACTAACAGCCCCTTCAGCAAATTTTGGCAACGCACTGACTGCGGTGCTTTGATGCAGACGTAGCGCTTGAGTCGATAAAGTCGCCGTGTCTGAAGAATGAGGTAAGTTAAAACCACTCGTTAGCTCAACCAAGTCTGTATCAATTTCAGCGCCGTACAGCTCTTTTTGATAGTCATCGACCGATGTAACCGCCGTATTCACTCGTAAAAACATTGGCGCTGATTGGCGTAAGCCTTGGGTGAGCTCGTTATACTGCTCGCTCCAGTCCTGCTTAAGCTGATAAGCAAGCCAATTGGGCAGACTGTGGTTTTTATTGCACTTTTTACGGAATTTATTTGGATTCTTAGCCACTTTGCGCAAAATAGCGTTAATCAAGCCAGTAGCATGAGCAAACTCGATCTCCTTTGCGGCCTCAACCGTTTCATGGATCGCAGCATGGTCAGCCACTTCCAAGTACAATAATTGCACCAACCCTACTTGAATCGTAGTACGCACTTCAACCTCATCAATAGGGTTGTCTGCTAGGGTATCCAGCAACCGCGAAAGCGCATACCACTGGCGTAATGTCGTCAGCAATAGCGCATGGGCAAAGCCTTTATCCCCATCGTGCAGACTATTCAACAATGGATCAAGCACGCTTGAGAGCGACTGACCATTTTGAATCGCCAACAAGGTGCGAATCACACGCACGCGTACGCTGCCGTTCATGATAAGGTTGCTTGATGGCTTGAGCTTATTGTTTCTTGGCGCAGTAGTGGTTTGTCTCATTAAATTGATTTTCCTTGACGCCTCATGGGTCACGTCTTGTGCAAGTTGGGTGGCTTATATTAAGTGACTTATATTAACTGAGTTGGGGTTAAGTAAATTATACTTCAGTGATCTTTTGCTAAGATAAATGAAACAGTGTGATGTTATTTGGAATCGCCCGTGAGCTGATCACCATCGTTTAACTGGTTGCCATGACAGACTTGTTCAGCTGTCATCGGCTTACCCCCTGCAAACTGTAAGTCCGTAATCGCTAAGGTACTGGCCAGTGGGTCGTTGTGATGGTCTTTACCACAGGCGACCAAAATCGCTTTGCGCCCTACACTGATGATAGTGCCCGCTGGTTTATCGGTTTGCTGCGAGGTATTTACTGGTAAGCTGGCTAAAATTTTGACACGTTGCCCATCTAAGAAAGTGTAAGCGCCAGGCCACGGGGTCAAACCGCGAATTTGTCGCTCGATTGCAGTAGCAGGTTGTGTCCAGTCAATTTCGCCTTCGGTTTTGACCAGCTTTTCGGCATAATTGGCTTGACTGTCTTCTTGAGCCTTGGCCTGCGCCTGATAGCTGGGTAGGTCTTTTAATACGGTAGTGATGGCCGTCGCGCCAAGCGCTGCCAGCTTGTCATGGAGACTCGCTGCTGTGTCTTTTGCTTCGATGGCACAGTTGACTTTATAGAGCATATCGCCGGTATCTAGGCCTTTGTCCATCTGCATAATCGTAATGCCCGTCTCACCATCTCCTGCCAATAACGCACGGTGAATCGGCGCCGCCCCGCGCCAGCGTGGCAATAACGAGGCGTGAATGTTTAGACAGCCATAAGTTGGCGTGGTTAAAACACCAATCGGCAAAATCAGCCCGTAAGCGGCCACGATCATGACATCGGGTTGATACGTACGCAGGGTTTGACGCGCTGTCATACCTGCGGCGTCAGACTTTTTGAAGGTAGCTGGTTGCTCAACCGCAATATCATGAGTTAACGCCACTTGTTTGACTGCAGAAGCCGCCAGTTTTTGACCACGCCCAGCCTTACGATCAGGCTGTGTATATACGGCGACGATATCTATATTTAGTGCCTCTTGCTGCTTGATGAGCATCTCAAGACTAGTTGCGGCAAATTCAGGCGTACCCGCAAACACAACCCTTAAGGGCGTGCCAGATGGGTAGTTGTCAGTAGTAGCGGAAGTCGATAAAGTTGGGGCAGAAGCAATTGTCGTCATAATCATGCATTATATAGGGTCGATTTGCCCATTATAGGTGAGTTTGCCATGTTGTGCCATGATTGTAACAGCGGCAATCGGACGTTACTAATGATGCTGTTTATCTTTATAATAAAAAACAAGCAAAGTACTCTTTTATGTAGGTATGCTTATAAAACAGTACTTTATTAAGCAGCGCTCTACCTCTAATAAAACACCAGAATGGCTTATGCAAATCCACGACTTTGCCAAAATTGTTATAAAACTGCCACGTTTACTCAAGTCAATATAGGGCCACGCTTTCATGCAACAGTTTCAGTCCTTACAGCGCTTACTCACGTTTTATGCAATGACGTTGCTGGTCATGTTAGGACTGTATTATTTCAACATGTTCTATGGGATAAAAAAGCATGGCGAACAACACAGTGTCGACACCTTTTATTTGTTACAACATAAAGTCACGAGCGGTGACGAGCTGTTAAATCGTGATATTAAAGAAATTCTAGATAACCCTGCCTTTAAGGACACGAGCTATCAGCTGATTTTTATAACGCCATCTGGACAGACTTACATTCATCGTCATGCTCGTCCTGGTGAGCCGGCTTTTGCGACCGTGACCTTTCCTACCATTACCCCCTCTTCTGCTAACAGCGGTAGCTATAGTGCGCACACGCTCAATAACAACAACGTTACAGGCACTATTAAGCTTAAAAGTGGTCATCAAATTTATCTTATATTGCGCCACGAACCTTTTGCTATCGACTGGATATCTTATCACTACTGGCTACCGTTGATGATAGCGATCATATTTTTGATTACCGCTTTACTGTACATACTCAGTCGTCAAAACAGTTGGAACCAGCTGCTCGCTTATAGTGATAATTTGAGTGGTCATGCAAAGGACGCTTATACGCCGCCCCCGTTTTCGCCCAAAAAATCGGCGACTGAGTTTTTGCGTTTAGGCCATGCGTTGAGCCGTGTCAGCTATCAATTGCACAGTGATTATCACCGTATTAGAACCTTAACACACCGTCTTGAGCGTTTGGTTGAGCAAGCGCCATTACCGATGCTAATGATTATGCGCCATGGTCAGATCAGCTTTTTTAATCAACGCTTTGAGCAGCTATTCGACTCCTCATCGCAACAGGATGATAGCTATGAGTTAACGGATTTTTTTGCTGGTAAAGATGAGTTTACGCAGCTCCTGTTACAAACCTTATCCAACTTGCGTATCACTCGCACCTTAACCGTCTACAGCCTAGAAAATCAGCAGATATACCAGCTCCACATCACCCCATGGTTTGGTGAACATGGGCAAGTTCACAACTTTACTGTCATTCTCAATAACATCAACGAGTTCACCACCCAAATCGCGCAACTACAGCAGCAAAACCAAAAGCTACAGCAAAAACTTGATGAGTTAGCAACGCTCCGATCGCTTGTCGGTTATCAGCTACGGGTACCATTAGAGACTATGATCGACACCCTAGAACCGATCAACCCTAAAACCTTGTCTTACAAGCAGCACGACATACTAAAAACATTGATTAAAAGCAGTCAAAGTATGTTGACGACGCTCAATGACACGCTAGATATCGGCGAGGTAGAGGTAAGAAAGACTCGCCTTAGTAGTGAGCCTGTCGACATTTACAAACTTAGTCGAGGCGTTAATGATTTGATCTTAGACGATATAAGGCAGCAGGGGCTAGAGTTGATCTATTTTTTTGCGCCCGATTGTCCACGTTGTATTGATACTGACGCGGTGCGTCTACGCCAAATACTTTTAAACCTGTTAAACAATGCCTCAAAATTTACACCCTTGGGCTATATCGCGCTCACTATCGATCGCGTCACCCATGAACAAATCACACAAATAAATAGCGATTATTTGCTCCCTACCAACAAAAATATGAGGGCAAGTCAGTCATCTCACTGGGTACGTTTTAGTATAAAAGACACAGGTGGTGGCATCGCCATCGACAAACAAAACCAGCTACGAACTAACGTGCGTCAAAGTAATCGTCAAACTCATAGTAAAATGGCACAAAACATCGATGCGACAGGCATTGGTTTAAATAATGCCAATAGTTTTGCGCAGTTATTAGGCGGTTTTATTGAGCTGCAAAGCACTATCGGTAACGGAAGCACTTTTAACCTGTACCTACCTTGTCGCCATCCAAACTATCAACCGGTGTATCATCGTAGTCAGCATTTAACTCATATCCACCTGATCGCAGTCGTGAACCAAGCATTGGTTGCCAAACATTTGCAATACTTGTGTGAGTATTTATCGATATCAACGACCATTTACACTTCTGTAGATTTGGCCACTGTACAGCAGCTGGTAAGCCAATTAGTACAGGTCGAGCAGACACTCGCTCCTGTGTTGCTGCTCGATTATGAATATTATGACGCCGTTACTTTTGCGCTATCCAGTCCTTTATTGTCAAAGGATGGAGATTTGAGTCATTCAGAAATGAAAGAGTTAAAACCAGAAAATCAAGTGTTTACGCACCATGAGAGACAGCAAGCGTTAGACAAACTACTCGCTCATTCATCACTACCAAAGATACTGTTTAGTATCAAACCTGAGCGCCGCATACCCTCTGTATTATTAGATAAATATGATGGGTTTTTGACCAAGCCGTTGGACGCTAATTTACTGCTATCTGAGTTGCTGCGCTTGACGTTACCAGCAAGAAAAAAACTTATCCAGACAGCAAGCTTTAGAAATAACGGTAGGCATTTAGCAAAAGAAGCAAATAAACTCGCCAGTGAAGCCCCATCTCCATTGGTCTTAGTAGTAGAAGACAGCCCAACCAATCAAAAAATAACCTGCAAAATACTAAGCAAGCTTGGTTATCGTAGTGTGGTCGCAGAAGATGGGCAGCAAGCGTTAGATAAATTACAAGAACAGCGACAAGATATCTCGCTGATTTTAATGGACTGTCGTATGCCAGTGATGGACGGGCTACAGGCTACCCAGGCTATCCGCGCGCAAGGTGATGCCATTCCTATCGTCGCACTGACGGCAAACAATACTAGCGAGGATCGCGAGGCTTGTATGCTAGTAGGAATGGACGAGTTTTTATCCAAACCTATCAATAAAGAAGCGTTAGAGGCAGTTTTACAGCGCCTTATAAAACTCTCATAAAAGCCTGCACAATCTACCAACCTACTGCCTGTCTATATGTGTGCTACCTTTGGTCTTCACCTTCCTAATGACTTTATAGCTACTTATGCCCTCTTAGACATCACTTCATAAAGCCATTATCTGCCAAGAAGGCTTCTGTAATTTGACTTTGCGGACTGGGGGCAGCCATAGCACTGGCTTGCGATTTATTTATCAGACGCTCTAAGTAGCGAGCAACGATATCTACCTCAATATTGACCTTACTACCAACCAGCCAATGCTTAGCAATATTAGTCACTTGGGCAGTATGAGGAATGATGTTTAAAGAGACAATATTATCCTGTACCAGGTTGGTCGTTAAACTAATACCATCGACCGTAATAGATCCTTTAGTCGCTGTGTAATGCGCCAACTCTTGGGGTATCTCAATCTCAATGTAGATAGAGCGCGCGTCCTGTTGCAGCTTACTAACAACGCCTACACCATCTACGTGGCCTGCAACGATATGACCGCCAAAACGAGTGGTTGGGAGCATCGCTTTTTCCAAATTGACAATGTGCCCTGCTTTTAGGGTTTCTAACGCGGTACGAGCAATCGTTTCACGTGAAACATCCACAGAGTAATGATTGCTCCCGAAATCTACCACCGTTAGACAAATGCCATTTGAGGCAATAGAGTCCCCCAATTTAACATCACTGAAATCTAACTCATCAGACTCTATTGTCAAACGTATATCACCACCTGTTGGTTGCATGGATTTAACTTTTCCAACACTTTCTATAATTCCAGTAAAC
This sequence comes from Psychrobacter sp. UBA3068, assembly GCF_002366815.1. Classification (NCBI taxonomy): domain Bacteria; kingdom Pseudomonadati; phylum Pseudomonadota; class Gammaproteobacteria; order Moraxellales; family Moraxellaceae; genus Psychrobacter; species Psychrobacter sp. UBA3068. Next base: position 65,405 of record NZ_DFBY01000048.1, read on the forward strand.
ATATAAACCTCATCTCATTATTGGGTAGACGTGATCAACAATGTATTTCAACGTCTTAATTTTTTGCCAGCAGTTGCCTAACTTAACTAAAATTGATGGTGAAACCTACGCTTATTTCAAGCCTTTCGGGGATAACTTGTGGATAAGTAAAGAAAAACCAAGCCTCATTCCTCTAAAAACCTCTCCAAATATAGAGTTATCCACAGCAAACCTGAATTTCATATAGAATCTAAAAAATAGTGAGTTTGAACGCAAGTAATTGATATATATAGCATTATAAAGGATATTAGATAACAACACGTATTTACTGTTTCATGTGAAACGAAGTTATACACAGTTTCATGTGAAACCTTACGTTTAGGTGATACGTTATCCACACTTATCCCCCTTTAATCACAGGTTGCGGATAAACTGTTTATAAATAACACGTTTTATAAAGGTAATAGCGTTAGTTTAAGGTCAACACCAATCTGTTCATGCTTATAAATATCAAAACGTAACTGCTGCGCCAGAGACAGCGGATTAAACTCAACCATTGGCCGTGCTTTAGCGCCCAATAAGCAAGGCGCTTGATAGACGATCAGTTCATCGACCAGTTGTTGACTTAAAAAGCTGCCTGCCACGCTTGCACCAGCCTCTATCAGTACGTCATAACACTGATGCTCACTGACTAACGTTTTTAACAACGAAGGCAGGTCATCATTGTGCCAGTAAAGCGTCTCTGGGCGACGACATAGTTGATAATTAGCGTGCGGATCGTAGTCTAGACGTTGGCGCCTATCAAGCACGACGACCATAGGCGCAGGCACTTGCTCAGGTGGCACAGCTAGTTGGTTAGAGCGTACATTCAATTGTGGATCATCAGCAATAACTGTTTCACTGCCTGTGATAATCACGCCACTTTGTGCGCGTAGTTTTTGGACATCGTCGCGGGCTGCTGTAGACGTGATCCATTTTGATTCTCCCGATGCCATCGCTGTACGGCCATCAAGGCTGGTGGCAACTTTGAGGCGCACGTAGGGCATTTGCGTGCGCATCGCCTTTAAAAAACCACGGTTCAGCGCTTCTGCTTGTGCGGTCAACACCCCCACCTTGACCTCAATACCTGCCTGTTCTAGTAGCCTTACACCGCGCCCCGCCACTTGTGGATTGGGATCAAGACCTGCAATCACAACTCGTTTCACACCAGCGTTAATAAGGGCAAGTGCGCAGGGCGGCGTGCGTCCTGTGTGACTACAGGGCTCTAGGGTTACGTACGCAGTGGCACCGACTGCGCACGCATCTGCCTCTTTGAGCGCAAACACTTCTGCATGCGGCTCACCTGCTTTAGGGTGAAACCCTTGTCCGACCACTTCTCCCGCGTGGACGATCACACAACCGACTGCCGGATTCGGCCGGGTGGTATATAAACCGTGCTTGGCTTGTTCGATAGCCAGCATCATAAAGTAACGGTCTTGTGCATCTTGCGAGTGGTGATGGGTCAACATAAAGGGACACTTAATCAGAGTTGGATAGTCACGTTATAAAAGCGTATCTATTAAATTGAAAATACTAGGACTGAGAGGTAACTAAGGAGTGAGCGGTTTCTCAACTATTTATTATTTTTCATTGGGTCGGATATTGGCAATTTCTTGATGAAAAGCATCTATGTCTTGAAAATCTCGATAAACACTGGCAAAGCGGACGTAGGCGACATCGTCCAACGCTTTGAGCTCGCTCATAATAATCTCACCCAAAACTTTACTACTAACTTCGCGCTCCCCCATCTGTCTGACGCGTTTTTCCACACGGCTAATCATCGCCTCTTGCTCATCAATGGTGATAGGGCGTTTTTGCAGGGGTAATAAAATAGAGCGACGCAATTTTTCATTGTCATAAGGCTCAATTTTGCCACTCGATTTGATAATTCTAGGCATCACCACCTCTACCATCTCAAAGGTAGTGAAACGCTCTTGGCAACTATTACATGAGCGGCGGCGGCGTACTTGGGCACCTTCCGCTGCAAGACGCGAGTCAATCACCTTCGTGTCTGACGCATTACAATACGGACAGTGCATGACTTTTTCCTTGTGATAGTATTAAAAATAAAAGTAGCCACTTAAAGCACAATGCTTATGGACTATTTACCAATACAAAAGCTGCCAAATATTTTACCTAACAAATCATCCGCACTAAACTCACCCGTAATCTCGCCCAAACTAAGCTGGGCTTGGCGCAAGCTTTCAGCCACCAGCTCTCCTGCTTTAAACACTGTGAGCTGCTCGTGTGCTTCTGTTAAATACTCTGCTGTTCTTCGCAACGCATCTAGATGGCGCGTACGGGCAATCAAGCTATTCTCTGGTGGATGAAAACCCACTTTAGCACATAAGGTGTCGACTAAGGTATCGATGCCGCTGCCTGTTTCACATGAAACATTGACTTGTTCATAGCCTCGGTTTTTTATCTCAATTTGCGAGACAGCAGTGGAACTTTCATCACTAGACTCACTTAACAGATCACTTTTATTTGCAATAATTAGTAAGCGTTTGGCCTCTGGGAGTTCACCAAATAGCTGCTCTGCAAGCTGTAGTGGTGTACTCTCCTCTTCAAGATCTCGGGTCACATCGTAGACCATCAGGAGCATATCAGCCTGAGTGATAGCGGTACGCGCACGCTCGATACCAATGCGCTCAACCGTATCCTCAGTTTCGCGCAGACCTGCGGTATCGGTTAAATGTAGCGTTAAACCATTGAGTACTACTGTCTCTTGTAGCGTATCACGAGTGGTGCCAGCTACGTTAGTAACGATCGCACGCTCCTGTCCTGCAAGACGATTCAGTAAGCTTGATTTCCCAGCATTGGGTCTGCCTGCCAACACCACATGTATGCCATCCCGTAAGAGCTGGCCTTGCTTGGCAGTCGCTAGTACTTGTTGAATCTTGGCCTGTGTTTGCTCAAGCTTATTTTGTATCACCCCATCAGACAAAAAGTCCACGTCTTCTTCATCAGGAAAATCAATCGCCGCTTCAACGTGCAAGCGCAGATGGATCAGTTGTTCTAATAATTGATTGATTTTTTGGGAAAACTCACCGCTTAGTGAACGAATGGCACTGCTAGCGGCGGCGGCACTGGTGGCATCAATCGCATCAGCAATGGCTTCTGCTTGGACCAGATCCAATTTATCATTATCAAAAGCCCGATAAGAAAACTCGCCTGCGCTCGCTTGTTTTGCGCCCAACTCAAAAACGCGGGCTAATAGCTGGTTTTGTAAAATCATGCCGCCATGACCCTGTAGCTCAATCACATCTTCGCCAGTGAATGAGTGCGGACCTTCAAAGTACAGTACCAACCCTTCATCAATGACCGTACCATCTGCCTGATAAAAACGACAAAAACTGGCCATTCGCGGTGTAAAGGCAGACTTACCAGTTAGGGTGCAGGCAATGGCATAAGCACATGCGCCTGACAGACGTATCACGCCGACGCCACCACGGCCAAGTGGCGTGGCAATGGCAGCAATAGTCGCCAACCCAGAAGGGCTAGGATTTTCAGATGAATGAGGGGCAATCAACGCCATCTCCAAGGAATCCACAATAACTCTCAATAGCTAAAAGCACCATTATAGACGGCTGAGCGCAGACTGACAAAGCAAACTTTAAATCGCCCTACTTTGATCTTACTTTAGGCTTTATATTGGCGCGCCATTAACCGTTGCACAAAGCTGTCACGCACAAAAAAACCACCGCTTACGCGATGGTTCCTTTCATAATGCTAACTAATGACTAATCGAGTACCTTAACCGTACGACGTTTTTGCTCTTCTTCAACCTTTCTATTAACAATATATTGTTGCGTCATACTAAACAAGTTATTCACTGTCCAGTACAGTACCAGACCTGCTGGGAAGAATAGCATAAACGCTGTAAAGATAATCGGTAAGAACTTCATCACTTTCGCTTGCATCGGATCAGCTGGCTGCGGATTTAGCTGCTGCTGTACAAACATCGATGCACCCATTAGCAATGGCAAAATAAACCACGGATCCATCGCCGATAAATCCTGAATCCATAAGATCCAAGGCGCATGGCGCAGCTCAACACTTTCAACCAATACCCAATACAGCGCTAAGAAAATCGGCATTTGCATCAAAATAGGCAAGCAGCCTGCCATCGGATTGACTTTCTCTTCTTTATAGATGGCCATCATTTCTTGCGACATTTTCATGCGGTCGTCGCCATGCTCTTCTTTGAGAGCTTTTAGTCTTGGGGCGATAGCTCGCATCTTCGCCATTGAGTAGTAACTCTTATTAGAGAACCACATTAAGGCAATTTTGACCAAAATAGTTAGTATGATGATCGACCAACCCCAGTTACCAACAACCTTATGAACGCCATCCAGGATAGCGAACAAGACTTTTGATATTGGCCACAGCAGTCCATAATCCACGGTCTGATTGAGACCTACAGCGACGTCTTTTAGCTCAGATTGTACTTTTGGGCCAGCATACAAGGTGGCGTCCAACGTCACCTGTTTATTTGGTGCCACATTGACAGGCTGACTGTTAAATCCAATAAAGTAATCATCGCCAGTTTCGCGACTAAAAAACTTACCCGTGAAATTGTTAGGCGTCCATGCAGAGACAAAATAATGCTGTACGATTCCCACCCAACCTTTGTCACTGGTTGTGGTTAACTCACCATCATTAAAATCGCCAAACTTTAGCTTATTGTAAGGATCATCGGGTGTACCCCAAGCGCCGCCCAAATAGGTGGCCATACTCAGCGCGCCTTTATCAGACATACCAGGATCTTTACTATCGTCGCGTTTTAGCTGCGCAAACATTTGACCCTGCCACGCGTTCGTAGAGGCATTTTGGATCTGATAGCTAACATCAATGGGGTATTTGTTTTCTGTAAAGGTGAACGTCTTGGTGATGGTGACACCATCTTTTTGATAAGTAAGCGGAACTGATAACGTTTGCTGCCCTGCTTCCATGACGTAATTATTAGCAGTATGACTGTAGTTAGCGCGGCCTTCTGCGGTATCAGTACCATTTGGACCAATGAGACCAGACTGTGCTACATACACACGATTACTATTATTTTCTAACAATACGAAAGGCTTATCGCTATCGAGCGTCGCATCATACTGCTTGAGCGCAGCATAAACTATATCGCCGCCTTCTGGATTGATTTTTATATCATAGCGATCGGTCGTTACCGTGATAAGACCTGTGTCTTTAGCAGGGGTGGCAGTCACAGTACCATTATCAACAGGCTGTGTCTGTACCGGAATATCACCTGCTGCACCAGTCGTAGAAGGAATGTCCGCACCTACTGAAGTGGTCGTTTCTGGCACCGCATCTACAGCTGGCGCATCGGCATAATCGTCTCGCCATGCCAAAATCAGCAGATAAGCGGTGATTAGCATCGCAATGATGATCATCACCCGAAATATCTTTTGCATAAACCTTTCCTAGATTAAAAAATTAGGGAATGAAAAATTAGGGCATGTGTCATGACCGCCCACTCTGTTTGCCCCAATCTCTGACAACAGTATTGACAGTCATTTACATAAAATGTGCATCATTTTACTAAAAAACCACCTCAAATGATACCAAGAGTGTGGATAACTTGTGGGTAACTCAAAAGGTATGATATTAAAGCGGTATCACCGTTATTTTGACTCAGTCATCATTAACTGATTGAGACGTGAAACATAGCTACTACTATCCCGATAAATACCCAATCCTTGCGCACTTATATTTTCCGTACAAATAGCAGGTACGTAATGATAGCTATAAGAAGCCAAAGGGATCGGTACGAAGTCGATGCCATGTCCCCCTAGTGGATGACACCTACTGATACGTTTTAATAGTAACCAACTGCCTGACCGGACCCCATGCCATGCTAAAGCTTGTTTGCCATAATTCGAACAAGTTGGATAGTAGCGACAACGTGCCGGTAGCATAGGGCTAACTATTTTTTGATAAAAACAAATAATAGATAATATAATTTTATTAAAAATATTATTTTTGTTTTTTAATATAAAATTCATATTATTATTTTTCTATTTTTTTAAATATATTATTTATCTCATTTATTAAATCTTTATTATTTAAATCTTTTATAGATTTTTTAACAATAAAAACAATATCTTTGTTTTCTAATTTAAAAGCCTTTGTACGGAACTGCTCACGTATTTGACGTTTAATAAGATTTCGTGCGACCGCAGTGGGGACTTTACGCTTGGTAATCGCCATACCTACTCGTGGCTTATTTTGAGTGTTATCACGTACAAAAGCCATCAAATGACTCTGATGAAGCTTACGCTCAGGTGCGTCAAACACCTCACGGAATGCTGCTGGTGTGAGTAGGCGCTGCTCTTTAGTGAAGCGGGCGGTAGGTGTGGCTGAGACAGTGTTGGGCATATTACAACCTAGTATGAGAGCGAATGGCAAGTTTAGAACAAGTTTAGGAATAGCCACAAAATACAGAGACAAAAAAAGCGCCTATCTGGGCGCTTTTAATATATGGCTACGTGTCAGTTTTGATGATTGACTATCGTGATCTATAGATACCAGCAACGCAATAAGCATTACTAGGTATGCTTAACGCAATCTACTGATTATACAGTAAGACGATGACGTCCTTTAGCGCGGCGACGAGCTAAGACCTGACGGCCTTTTTTAGTTGCCATACGAGCACGGAAACCGTGAGTACGTTTACGCTTGATCACGCTTGGTTGGAATGTACGTTTCATAACTCACCTATCAAAATAATGGACTAAATTCGTAATAACGGAGGATTATATCATTCCATCTGCTTTTGGTCAATAAACTAATTTGAAATACGTTACTATCGGAGCATTTTGTTGTTTGGCTGTCCTGTTAGAAAAACTCCATTATTCCAAACCATTGTGATTGATAAATTTATTACCTAGTGACTAGAACTTACTGTTAACCCGCTCTTAATTTTGGTAGTTATCCACAGTTTGCCTCGAACTCTATAATAACTAATTGATTAATATATATAGATATTGTTGTTATTGGGACCCATATTTTCTGTGGTTAAGTCCTCCTTTCTTTTAATTATCATAATATTACGCTATGGGTAAGCCTGTGGATAACCTGTGGGTTAAATATGGATAACCTAGGTGATAAACTTATCCCCAAAACTATCCACAGTCTTATCCACAAAAAACAAGGTGTTATCCACAGGGGTATTGTGTTAAATTAGCTCCCTGCACGGCAATTGATTTTGGTTTAGGAATTATGGATGGCATCAGAGGTTAACGAGCCTCTTATACCGTTGAGACATGTCTATTATTTTAGATTATAGGGTTAGCACTTTTCATGATTGACACAGCAAATATTTGGGATAAATGTCTAAACGATTTACGATATAACGTCAAAGACAACGTATTTACCATGTGGTTAAGGCCATTATCAGCTCACCAAGAAGCACAAACACTTATCATACTTGCCCCTAATGATTATTTTGTAACTTACATTAAAAAAAACCATTTGCAAGACATTCAGCAATTGGTTACTAAACACAGCCAAGGGAGTATCGAGGAAGTCGTCGTCCGCGTCGATAACGCTGATCGTAATACGGATGGTGCCAATCAGTTGCAGTCAGGGTCTTTGTTTGTGGCGGATACGCCCTCCCCTACCCCGCCAGATCATAAGTTTGAAACCATCCATCATAACAATGCGAAAGCAGATATTGATGCCAATATGCGACATACAGAATCAATCGATTCTGCTGATGCAAAATCGCTAAGCTATCTAAACCCTGATTTCACTTTTGAGACGTTTGTTACCGGTAAATCTAACAATCTAGCCTACAAGGCCTGTTATGAGCTTGGTAAACGTCAATCAAAGAATCGACACAATCCTCTATTTATATATGGTCCTTCTGGTTTGGGAAAAACACATTTAATGCATTCGGTAGCACACCGATATTTAAAAAATAATCAAAGTTTTTATTATTTCACTTCTGAAAAATTTATTAATCAATTGGTTTATTCATTAAGAAATAATAAAATAGAGGATTTTAAAAAGAAAATTAAAAAAGTAGATTTATTAATTGTAGATGATATTCATGTATTAGCAGGTAAGACCAAAAGTAGTAATGAGTTTTTGACACTATTTGCAGATTTTACAAGCGGTGATAAACAGCTGATTTTAGCGTCTGATCGTCATCCGTCACAAATGACGGAGTTTGACGAACGCTTTCGGTCACGATTTTCTTGGGGGTTAACAGTCGCTGTCGATCCCCCTGAGATTGATACTCGTGTACAAATCTTACAGAAAAAAGCGGCCTCATACGGCATGGTTTTACCTAAAGAGTGTGCCCTATTTATTGCTCAAAACGTGGTGTCTAATGTCAGACGCTTAGAAGGGGCTCTTAATCAAGTGTTTGCAAATGCCAACTTAACTGGGGCACAGATTACCCTTGAGATGGTGCAATATGCGCTAAAAGATATCGTTGCGATGCGTGTCCAAGCAGTGAATATGGATAATATTCGTAAGATGGTCGCAGAGTACTATGACGTGACGGTCAAAGACATTATGGGACGCAAACGCACGCGCAGTATTGCAAGACCACGTCAAATCGCAATGGCACTGTCAAGAGAGCTGACTGGTGATAGCTTTCCTGAGATTGGGCAGTCATTTGGTGGACGCGATCACACGACAGTGATGCACGCTTGCGATAAGGTTAATGAGCTAAGAGCCGCAGATCCAGCGTTTGACAAAGACTACAAAACATTAGCCCTTATGTTGCAAGCTGGTTAGAAGGCCGCGGCGTTCCTATGTTGTAGTAAGATGATATGGTTTATAATATTGCAAATATAAGCACACAGATAGCTAATGGATTCTAGGCAGTAGACAAGGTATTATTGAGATAATATTTTAATATTATAAAAAAATCATTTAACAAGAGTAACTAATAATAAGAGTAACTAAGCATGCAATTATCGATTAATCGAGAGTCGTTACTAAAAGCCATTAACTTGATCGCGAAGGCGGCTGATAAGCGCCACAATATGGTTATTTTGGGCAATATCAAGCTACAGCTGTCTGAGTCGGCGCTTATTTTGACTGCCTCAGATCTAGAGGTAGAGTTAACCTCGACGTTAAAACTGCCTGCTGGTGCTTGTATTGAAGCAGGTACCACAACGTTACCAGCAACAAAGTTAAAAGACATCTGCAAATCGTTGCCTGCTCAAGCACAAGTCAACCTTGCTACTCAGCAAAATGAGCGCTGTTTACTGACCAGCGGCAAGAGTCGCTTTACTTTGGGAACCTTGCCTAGTGAAGATTACCCAAGTTTGGGTAACCCAGAAAACATCACGCCATTGACCATCAGTCGTAGTCGTCTTATTGATTTGATTCATAAGACTCAGTTTGCGATGGCAATCCAAGATGTCCGTTACTATCTAACCGGTATGTTGTTTGACGTCTCACAGCAGCAATTGACGACAGTGGCTACCGATGGCCACCGTTTGGCTTTGGCACGCAGTGTTATCGATGTGAGTGCTGATCTAAATATGCAGGCGATTTTGCCGCGTAAGGCTGTGATTGAGCTTGAGCGTTTGGCTACTGAACTTGGTAAAATGCTTGGTGAGCAAGACAATCAGGTCACCTTAAGCTTTGGCCGTGAGTTTTTACAAGTGAGCTTACCTTTTGGCGACGTCGATAGTGCAGGGCAGGTGAACCAAAACTTGATGGTTACGTTCACAGCGCGTCTGATTGATGGCAAGTTCCCTGATTACCGCCGCGTGATGCCGAGTAATACTGATAAGCTCGCGTTGTTCAATCAAGAAAAAATGGCGGATGTGCTACGCCGTGTCGCCATTTTAAGTAATGAAAAATCGCGCGGTGTGGTGTTCAACTTTGCCAGTGACGGCATGGTAGAAGTCCGCGCAAATAACGCCGAGCAAGATGAAGCGGTCGAGATGATACAAGCCAAGTATCAAGGTGAGCCGATGGAGCTGTCTTTTAATGCCGCCTATTTACAGGATGTGCTAAGTGTCATCCAAGGCGACTTACAGATGCATATGAGTCAATCAAATGCCTCGGTATTGGTCAATCAGCTGAACGATGAGTTCCATCAATATGTCATCATGCCGATGCGTATATAGTGTTTTTTAAATAGTACGTTTTGTTTTTTAAAGACAGGGAGTTAGGCTGTAGAGCAGTTTTTGCAATCCAGATTTAACTTCCAATCTTTGTCTGACTTGTTATTTTTATAAATTTTTGTTCGCTAATTTTTCAGCAACATCCATAGGCGGCTGTCGGTATTATGATTGAACGTCTACAAATCTCCCATCTGCGTAATTTGACGCAAACCAACCTCCAGTCTGCTGCTTGCAACGTCATTATTGGGGAAAATGGCAGTGGTAAAACGTCATTGCTTGAAGCGATATTCTTGTTATCTAGAGGTAAGAGTTTTCGTCACCATCAGCCCAAACGCTACATTCAGCACCATCAAAATTCCGCAACCGTGCATGCAAAACTCAATGATAACCGTACCTTGGCTATCCAAAAGCAAACCGATGCTACAACGGTCCTACGTCTTAATCAAAGCACTGTTTATAACCAAAGCATCCTAACGGAACAACTACCCACGTTATTGGTAGACCCCTCGACAATGGATATGTTGGAGCAGGGGAGTGCCAGTCGTCGGCAACTATTAGATTGGCTAGTGTTTCACATGAAACAAGGGTTTCACCCACAGTGGGTAGCCTATCAGCGCCTACTAAAACAGCGCAATAGTCTGTTAAAAAAGACGCGCCACTTGTCCCAAGTGCAGCTTGCTGAGTTAAAGTCATGGGATAAGGGGCTAAGTAACCATGCTGCGCTTATTCATCATTACCGTGAACGTGTGTTTGCAGCATGGCAGCCTTATTTTGCTGACACTGTCGCTGAGCTATTGCCTGCCTACGCTGAACAATTAAGTTTGAGTTACAATCCGGGTTACGACACCAGTATTTCGCTTGATGTGCAGCTTAACGAGCGCTTAGAGCAGGATCTGCAGCTGGGATACACGCGTATCGGCAATCATCGCGCCGATGTTCATGTTCATTGGCGCTCTAGCGATTCCGTACAAACGAATAGCGAGCATGCAAATACCATCATAGAAACCGATGGGAGTAGCCCGTTGCCCACGCTAAAAGAGCAGGCGGCTAATGTGCTGTCTCGCGGTGAAAAAAAATTGTTAATCACCGCGTTGCGCTTGTCACAGCTGCCCTTGCTACTGCATACGGAAGAAGGCAGCGATTTGTCCAATAGTGGCCTTAACTCCCAAGTAACCCCCGTGGTGTTGCTAGATGATATCACTGCCGAGCTGGATGCGAGAGCTATAGAGATCCTGTTATCAGCGCTGTCTCAGTTACCGTGTCAGGTATTTATGACCAGTTTGACTGATGATGTTTTACCTTTGGTCAGAGCATTATGGTCAAATCCGCACGTGTTTCACGTGAAACAAGGTCAAGTCTCTATGGGGTAAATATGCCCTGTTTTTAAACGTGGTGTTTCTTTTTTTCCGCTCTCCAAAATACCTATATTTATCCTAGTCTGTTTTGCCATTTTCTCCTGAATGTTTACTCTCTTTAGACACGGGTTTAATCGCCATAAAACGCTCAGTAAACAGTGACTTAAAGGCAAAAAAATGCTAAAATGAGGCTTTATTTTTGTCCTGTTTTCAGCAAGTTTTTTGATAGCGTTGTACAGACGTTTTTTATTGCCCATGGATTTGCAAGTGCCTGATAAGTATGTGTTTGATTTATTGTATTTGCTTTAATAATCTTTAAAAAAAAGAAGCGAGTACGGGAATGATAAAGCGCTGACTTGATATTTTTTTAAGTCTTTATCACATTTTATAAAGTTTTGGCGAATCGTGTTAGTCAATGAGACGTATCATTGATTTTGATTATAAAATTGAGTCTAAAATAACGTTATAAGGCGTCATCGTAGTGATGGGGCAATAACAAACGGCTGATTATGGCTAGATTAAGGAATGCACATGAGTGATTCATTACCTACCGACCACGAGCAACTGATGTCAGACAGTGCTACTGAAACCATGGCGTCAACTGTGGTGCCTGAAAGTTTACCTTCTGATTATAGCTCCAAAGATATTCGTGTATTGCGCGGATTAGAAGCGGTACGCGTGCGCCCTGGTATGTACATCGGTGACACGGATGATGGTACCGGATTACATCATATGGTCTTTGAGGTGGTGGACAACTCTATCGATGAGGCGCTTGCTGGTCATTGCGATCAGATTGATATCATCATCCACGAAGATGAATCTGTGAGTGTGATGGACAATGGCCGCGGTGTGCCTGTCGACATTCATCCAGAAGAGGGAGTGTCGGCCGCGCAGGTTATCATGACGGTACTGCATGCAGGCGGTAAGTTCGATGACAATAGCTATAAAGTGTCAGGCGGCCTACATGGTGTCGGGGTTTCGGTCGTCAATGCTTTGTCTAAAAAGCTTGAGATGAATATCTGGCGTGAAGGCCATCACTACCACCAAACCTACACCGATGGCGTGCCTGATGCTGACATTCAGCAGATGGAACCAACGGATAAAACAGGCACACAGATTCGTTTTTATCCAAGTGCTGATGTGTTTACAGGGACTATCTTTGAGTACGATATTTTAGCCAAACGTCTACGTGAACTATCGTTTCTTAACTCTGGCGTGCGTATTGTTTTAACCGATGAGCGTATTGATAAGCGTCACGAGTTTGAGCATAAAGGTGGTTTGTCGGAGTTTGTCAGTTATATCAACGCGGGCAAAGATGGCATCAATGACGTGTTCCACTTCACGAGTGACCAAGATGAGGGTATCAGCGTCGAAGTGGCGTTGCAGTGGACGGACACGTACAACGAAAAAGTCCTGTGTTTTACCAATAACATCCCGCAGCGCGATGGTGGTACGCATCTATCAGGCTTCCGCTCAGCATTAACGCGCGGCTTAAATAGCTATATGGATCGCGAAAACTTATTCAAAAAAGAAAAGATCGCTGCGACTGGTGATGATGCCCGTGAAGGCCTAACGGCAATCGTCTCTGTTAAGGTTCCTGATCCAAAGTTTTCAAGTCAAACCAAAGACAAGCTGGTATCAAGCGAAGTAAAATCTGCGGTTGAATCGGCGATGAGTGATAAGTTTAATGACTATCTACTTGAGAACCCAAGTGCGGGTAAAGCGATTGCCAATAAGATTATCGATGCTGCACGAGCGCGTGATGCGGCTCGTAAAGCACGTGAGATGACCCGCCGTAAGACCACGCTAGATATCGCCGGTTTGCCAGGTAAACTGGCTGATTGCCAAGAAAAAGATCCGTCACTGTCAGAGCTGTACATTGTGGAGGGGGACTCTGCAGGTGGCTCAGCAAAACAGGGTCGTAGCCGTAAAACGCAGGCGATTTTGCCCTTAAAAGGTAAAATCCTTAACGTTGAACGCGCCCGCTTTGACAAAATGCTGTCGTCTGCTGAAGTTGGTAACCTAATTACCGCGCTTGGCTGTGGTATTGGTCCTGATGAGTACAACCCTGATAAAGTACGCTATCATAAAATCATTATCATGACCGATGCGGACGTTGATGGCTCCCACATTCGTACGCTGCTGTTGACCTTCTTTTTCCGTCAAACACCTGAGCTTATCGAACGGGGCTATGTTTATATTGCTCAGCCACCCTTGTATAAGGTGAAAAAAGGGCGTCAAGAGCTGTATCTAAAAGATGATGAGGCACTTAAGGCTTATCTGTTGTCGTCGACGATTGATAACACTAAGCTGCATGTCAGTGCTGATGCACCTGCTATCACTGGTCAAGCGCTTGAAACGCTTCTAAATGACTATAACCAAACGCAGCTGATCAAAGCACGTTTGCAGATCCGTTTTCCGGCCACGATTTTGGATGCCTTAACCCATACGCCAAAACTTAGTACCGACATGACTTATGACAAGGCGGCTATGCAAGGTTGGAGAGAGGCCATGCAAACTCAACTTGACCGTTTAGGCAGTGAGCTAAGTCCTGAGATTGAGTTGGTGAACATCCATGCGCCTCAGCCAAAAAACATGGATGCTGCCGCCGCCGATTTATTGGGTATGACGCCAGCATTAGAGGCTGAAGAAAGGACGGAGTCTGATAGCGATGCGTTGTCGACTAAAGCGCAGTGGCTACCGCGGGTGACTGTATACGTGCATCAGCTGGCACATCATTATTTGCTAGACTCTAGTTTTATTAATTCAGGTGAATACAGCAAGTTACTTCGCTTATCGGCTGAGTGGAACACGTTGTTGGCAGATGATGCCTTTATCCGCCGTGAAGCCAGTGCTGGCACTACCAAAGATATCCCAATACGCGACTTTGACTATTTATGGCAGCAAATGATGCTAGATGCCCGTCGTGGTCTGGCGATTCAGCGCTATAAAGGGCTGGGGGAGATGAACGCCGATCAGCTTTGGGATACGACGATGGATCCTGAAAACCGCCGTATGCTACGGGTCAATATTGAAGATGCCATCGCTGCAGATCATATGTTTACCTGCTTAATGGGGGATCATGTTGAGCCGCGCCGTATCTTTATTGAAGAAAACGCATTGACGGTGTCTAATTTAGACATATAAATACCATGATTAGAAATGCGATCCTTTTTAATTAATGACAGAAAATACCGCTTTGGCCTCCAAAGCGGTATTTTTGTTTCACGTGAAACGCTAAAAAATACGCTACTTATGATAAGAGAAAAATAAAATGATAGAAGTCCTGTTACTCGCTATTGCTTTAGCGATGGATGCGTTTGCTGTTGCAATCGGGCTGGGTGCCAAGTCGCAAAAACATTCCTCTCAATACGTGTTGCGTTTGGCGATGTATGCTGCTTTGTATTTTGGTATTGCGCAGGGCATCATGCCACTTATTGGTTATTTATTAGGAGCAGTGTTATTAGGTTGGCTGGCCGCTGCAGCGCCTTGGATTGGCGGAATTATTCTTATCGTACTCGGTGGCAAAATGCTTTATGAAGTGTTTGCTGGTCATAATGAAGAAGAGATTGATGACATTGCTGAGGAGGTATTAGCAAAAAATAGCGGGTATAAAAGTGTGAATCATAAAACCATGTTTACCCTAGCGATCGCCACTAGTATCGATGCCATGGCCGCAGGTTTTACCCTTAATTTGTTGGCGCTTAATGCGTGGCTGGCCTGTTTAATTATCGCCGTGATCACCGCTTTATTTGGTCTGCTGGGGGTTTATTTAGGCTGGCGCTCTGGTACGTGGTTAGAAGATAAAGCGGAAGCATTAGGTGGGTGGGTACTCATTGCTATCGGCTTAAAAGTGATGTTTTTTAGCTGATTGGCCTGACTACAGTCACTTATTTTTACGATAAAAAATCACCGCTTTGCTAGTAAAGCGGTGATTTTTTGTTTCACGTGAAACTTTATTCCACACTGTGGCTGTTTATGCGTCTTCATCAGTATTAAAACGCCATGCTAAAACACGTGTGTTTTTTTGACCTTGACTCATCTCAATAATGCGCATTTGGGCAACATCAAGCTGCTTTAATAGAAGCTGCAAAGGTTTTACGTTCTCAGACTTGGAGACAAGGGTAGTAAACCAACCAACGTGCTCTGCGAAGCTTTGACTCTCTTTTGCCATCTTAGTCAAAAAGGCAATTTCTCCGCCTTCACTCCACAGCTCTTTATGCTGACCGCCAAAGTTTAGGTTTTGTGCGGCATTGCCTTCTTTTGAGGAATGGCGACTGATCTTTTCGTTTTCATTTTTGCCACGATGTCGTTGCAGGTTATGCTGCTTACGACTGTTGGCTTCCATGGCTTCTTCCAACGAGGCGTGAAAGGGAGGGTTGCAAACGACCACATCAAAGTAATCTTGGCGACCGATGATGTTTTTAAAGATAAATTTGGGTTCTGGTTGCAGCTTTACCTTTACCGCGCTTTTGAGCTTTGGATTAGCGTCACAAATAAGCGCTGCCGTATTGACCGAAACGGGATCGATATCGCTTGCCGTAAAACGCCAACCGTAGCTTTGGCTACCGATAATAGGGTAAATGGCACTGGCCCCCGTGCCAATATCGAGAGCATGGAGCTCTTTGCCTGTTGGTGGGGTGTTGTCGTCATTGACGTGGCTGGTTTGGGCAAGCAAGTCAGCGATATAGTGAATATAATCGGCACGCCCAGGGATAGGCGGACACAAGTAGCCTTCGGGAATGTCCCAAAATTTGACGCCATAATAATGGGCGAGCAGCGCCTTGTTAAGCACACGCACCGCTTGATGATCAGAGAAGTTGATCGTCGGCTCGCCATTAGGATTGGTGATGGTATGGTCAGCGAGCTCAGGCAAAGCGCGGGTCAGTACCGCAAAGTCATAGCGACCTTGATGCGGGTTGCGCGGATGCAGCTGGCCGAGTTTTTTGGCCGTAGATGGCGATCGGTTTCTGTGTTTTTGGTTTGAAGGCTTACTTGTCATAGTGTGGGGCTTTGATATCTGAATATAATCAACCAGTTTAGCAGATTTCACAAGGAACGAACGGCTTATCGGCTACGTAAAATAAGATTTAACCCCAATACGATCATCGCTGATCCCAAGACGCGGTCTATCCAATGCTCAAAACGTTGGAAGCGGCGATGGATCGCTGGGATAGAGAGCAGCATGACGACCGTACTAAACCATGCCATCTGCAAGACCATCATCCATACGCCATAGGTGGCCAACTGCCAAAGGGGTATGTCTGGTGAGAGAACGAGGGTAAATATCGCGACGAAATACACGGGCGCTTTTGGATTAAAGACATTACAAAAAAAGCCACGACGCAAAATAGCGGCAGTTGAGTCGGTATTCTCAGATGGTTTTTTGGTAGAGAGGTTTTTATTAGAAATCGTGGTTGGATGGGTAAGCACATCTTGTGAAACGTTAACAGCTGACCTTGCCGAGTCTGCTGAATTTGCTAAATCTGATGGCTTTTTGGGTTTGGCCCCAATCCCTTGCCAACCCAGATAAATCAGATATCCACCGCCCAGCCATTTAATCGCGGTCAATAGCGGCTGCGAATGGGCGATGATGGTCGCCAGACCCAACACCGAGTAGATAATATGAACAGCCAAGCCCAAAGTAATGCCAAAGCTACAAATTAGACCAGTGCGCCGACCTTTTGCCAAGGTTTGCTGCGATACCAAGACAAAATCAGGGCCAGGTGAGGCGGCAGCAAGCAAGTGAACGCTGGTGATAAGCAAAAAGCCGTGCCAAAATTCCATAAGACCGTGATTCCATTGTTCGATGGTGCCAGCAAGTGAGGATGGCAACGCTATAAAGCTCAATAATAGTTGCATTTATCAAGGGCAAGGTCAACTGATAATGAGGTGCGCTGCTATCCATCATGGGTATGGTGCTGCGCGGTGTTAGTGCTTGTGTTCTAGTGTAAGGATGATTATATTAAAAGCACGTTACTAAAAATAAGTTTATAGCAATTGCCCCTCTAATAACGCTCTTACAACGCCAGTTTCGACAAGGATAACGTCATGACCACGGACCACAATCAACACATCGACAATCGCATCACCTATCAAACCGACGGCTATATTTGTCTGATTGGACTTAATCGCGCGGACAAACGCAACGCCTTTGATAGCCATATGATTAAGCAGTTATCCGAGGCGCTCACTGACTACGAAAACGACGATCATCTACGATGTGCGCTCATCTTCGCCCATGGCGAGCACTTCACTGCCGGTCTGGATCTGATGGAGCTACAAGACAAATGGGACAAAGGCGCGTTTGAGTTTGACGATAGCCAAATCGATCCGTGGGGCATCAGCGGTAAATTACGCTGCAAACCTGTGGTCGTCGCGGTGCAAGGCACATGCTTTACCGCTGGGATTGAGCTGATGCTAAATAGCGACGTGGTCATCGCAAGTGACAACTGCACGTTTGGTCAATTAGAAGTGCAGCGCGGTATCATGCCGTTTGGCGGGGCAACCGTCCGATTTGTACAAGCGGCAGGCTGGCAAAAAGCCATGCCGTATCTGCTCACAGGCAAAGCATTTGACGCACAGACGGCAGATCGACTCAATCTGGTCAGTGAAGTGGTAGAAAACGGCACCGAATATGAGCGAGCGCTCACGATTGCCAAAGAAATCTGCCAAGCGGCTCCGCTTGGTGTAAAAAGCCTACTGTCGTCCGCACAAGATGTCAGCCGTAGTGGCGTCGGCGCGGCGCTGGCAAATATTCATAGTTATCTGCCAGATTTGTTTTATTCAGAAGATGCGCGTGAGGGCGCGATGGCGATGGTGGAGAGACGTGAGGCTGAGTTTAAAGGTAAATAATACTTAGTCGTTCATTTGAAAAAGTAAATCACCTAGTTAGCCCATGTTGGTAGTTGTTTAAAACAACCATTAACACGGGCTTATTTAGCAACTAACACTCTTTTCAAACCTCACCCAAATCCTCAAAACCCACATACTCTTTTTTGCCATGAATGTTATACATCTTACGCTTGATGTCCGGATAAAGCGTCATATCAATCGGTGGCCTATTGCCGCCCATCAGGTAGGTGGCGTCGCTATCGCTATCATTACGCATAGAGTGCGGCGCGCCATGCGCAGGGAAGCCCACAAAGTCACCAGCACTTAATTGATATTGCTCATCGCCATAACGCAGTGATAGCTCACCTGACAACATATAGATGAACTCATCTGACTCTTCATGATAGTGATGCGTCGTCGTCTCATCGCCTGCCTCAACCCGCACAAGGTGCAAACCAAATTTAGTAAGACCGACGATGTCACTTAATGAGACGGTATGGCGAATGGCGTTTTCATTGAATTGATGGATATGTTTGGTCTCGGTGGTATTGTCTATGGCGGACTTCGTTAGAACGTAAGCCTGCGTGTCCTTAGGCGGCTTTTGGTCGGGTGTGGACATCATTTATCTCCATGATTTTATGATAAGCTGCTGTTTATACTAGCGAATAATATCTGGTTGTATTTATTGAATTATGTACAAAAAATATTTGGCAGTTTTCCGCCCTCTTATCGTTCATTCTGCTTGATCTTCTTTTTCCGCGCTTATCTTCCTAAAAATGAAATATTTATACATAACTGTGAATAATTGAACATCTAATAGCCAATAGCGTGTCTAAACTTGTTAAAATAGGGCACCAATTTATCTATTGATGGATATCGATCTATGACCACTGCCACGCCTGCAATCAAAGAAGACCGCATTTTAATTCTCGATTTTGGCTCGCAATACAGCCAGCTGATCGCCCGCCGTGTGCGCGACTCTGGGGTGTTTTGTGAAATGTTCCCTTATGATATCGACAGCCAGCGCATCATCGATTTTGGCGCAAAAGGCGTCATCCTATCGGGTGGCCCTGAGAGTGTGCACGCAGACGACAGCCCACGTATCAACGATGCGGTGTTTGACTTGGGCGTGCCAGTCTTGGGTATTTGCTACGGTATGCAAGCGATGGCGGATCGTTTCGGTGGACAGGTTCATGCCAGTGACATTCATGAGTTTGGTGCCGCGACGATCGAAGTAAATGGTCACTCGCAGCTGACTGAAGGCATTGAAGACAGCAAAACTGACGGTCAGTCAGCCAAGCTAAATGTGTGGATGAGTCATGGCGACAAAGTAATAGAAGCCCCTAAAGGCTTCGACATCGTCGCCAGTACGCCAAGCTGTCCAATTGCGATCATGGCCAATGATGACAAGCAATATTACGGTCTACAGTTCCATCCAGAAGTCACGCATACCTTGCAAGGGCAAGCGTTGCTCAGCCGTTTTGTCCATCAGATCTGCGAGTGTGCAGGTGAGTGGACGCCTGACAACATCATTGATATGCGTGTCGAGCAGTTAAAAGAGCAAATCGGTGACAAACAAGTATTACTAGGACTATCAGGCGGTGTCGACAGTTCAGTGGTCGCAGCAATTTTGCATAAAGCCATTGGCGATCAGCTGACTTGTGTGTTCGTTGATAATGGCCTCTTGCGTCTGCATGAAGGCGATCAAGTCATGCAAGTATTTGCCGAAAACATGGGTGTTAAAGTCATTCGTGTCGATGCCGAAGACTTGTTCTTAGATGCGCTGGCGGGCGAGTCTGATCCAGAGAAAAAACGTAAAATCATTGGTAAAACCTTTATCGACGTATTTGCCAACAGTGCGCGTGAAGTGAGTGAGCAAAGCGATGGCAAAGTCGTTGAGTTCTTGGCGCAGGGTACGATCTATCCTGACGTGATTGAATCTGCCAAGTCGCATCAAGGTAAGGCGCACGTCATTAAGAGCCACCACAACGTAGGCGGTCTGCCGGATGACTTGGCGTTTGAGTTGGTGGAGCCGTTACGTGACCTCTTTAAAGACGAAGTACGCAAATTGGGTATCACTTTGGGTCTGCCAGAAAAAATGATCTATCGTCATCCGTTTCCAGGTCCAGGTTTGGGCGTGCGTATCTTGGGCGAAGTGAAAAAAGAATATGCCGATATCCTACGTTTGGCCGACGCCATCTTTATGCAAGAGCTTGAGCGTTCAGGCTGGTATGACAAGACCGCGCAAGCGTTTGCGGTATTCCAACCGATCAAATCGGTCGGCGTGGTCGGCGATGGCCGCCGCTATGCGTGGGTGATTGCGCTACGTGCGGTTGAGACTGTTGACTTTATGACCGCACGCTTTGCCCATCTGCCGTATGATTTGATTGAGACGGTATCAAATCGCATCATGAATGAAATCAAAGACGTCTCACGCGTGACTTATGATGTATCGAGCAAGCCACCTGCTACTATTGAGTGGGAATAGTATCAAACCAAAAATCTGATTAGCATCGTCAAACTCGTTCAGCCTACTTAACGTAGTGCTATCACTCGTTTTCCTTGCTACTCAGATTTTTTGAATTGATATACAGCTTGTCGAAATAAAAAAACACTCAACTTGGTTGGGTGCTTTTTTTTGTTTTTAGAATAATTATTTCTAGGTATTCTTGGCCCGTCTCGGTTTTGCTGTCGCAAAATGTATCTAATCATTTTTTTATTGTAATTGGCATCAACACAGTCGATTTGTTGTTAATGTATTTGTTGAGTATGCAGACGTATAGCTCTTTTGGCCAGACCAGATTTTTTATAGCGTTGGCTGTACTAACAGGACTTTTAGGCAATTTTTTTTACTTTAAGGACAGTGTCAAAAACATAAAAAATAATACAGTATATTCCGATATTACTGAACAAGAGTTAGTATAAAAAAGCGAGGAAGTTGTGGGTTAGCACCATTATGGCTAGCATATTGGTAGTAGCATTATCCGCAGGTCTGTTCTTGTTTGTTTGCAACTGATTAACTTTGGATGAAGTAAATATTTGATAGATATTATACAAATTTTTTTCTATATAAAAGGAGAACACTACTTAAGAAGTATTCTCCAACCGTTGATTTAAAATAGAGTCTCATTTATCAATTACAATTCCCACTTTTTTGTTTAGATTGACATTGATTGCACAGCTCTCCAGATGTAGGTTTGGTTGAGCTTGTAGATCCAACACTACTAGGATAATTTGAACAATTTTTGCACCAATGCCATGTATCGCTGTTAGGAGACTTAACATAATTTGACATACTGTTACCACCTTTGATTTAGGTTTATTAGAGTTATCAAGAGCATATGTTTGATACTCTCAAAAATAGTGAGTTAAAATAAAATTTAGCTCACTATAAATACTAACATAAGTCTATTTAAATTATCGAACAAAAGTTAATTTATTTGAGGTGATTTTAATTTTCAAACGAACTTTTAATAATACAGTGTATAAAGCGAGCAATCGAATCACTTTCGACTCACAACAGTTTACATTTCAAAGAAAAATTGAAGATGTTGCTAAAAAAAGGCAGCACCCCAAAAGAGTGCTGCCTTGATTTATCTGTATCAAAAGCTCTAAACTAAATCCTAACCCTTCACATTCACCACATAACGCCCCACGGTTTTGCCCGCGATAAATCTATCTAAATACTCTGGCGTCTGCTCAAGCGTAATCTCTTCGCCATAGCTGTCCAGATTGGGCAGTTTCATGTCGGTGGCGACACGTTGCCAGATGGCCTTTTTATCCGTCAACGGAATATAGACCGAGTCGATACCGAGCAGGGATACCGCTCTAGTGATAAAAGGTATTACCGTCATCGAGAGCTCAGGTGATGCTGCCAGCCCGCAACTGGTGACCGCGCCGCCAGCTTTGGTTTGCTTGAGTAAGTTGGCTAAGTAGTCGCCGCCTACCGTATCGATGGCATTGGCCCACAGCTCACGGCCGATAGGTTTGCTACCGATCTCATTGATGGTGTCGCGATGACGCACCTCGCTTGCGCCAAGCTCTTTTAGATGCTCGCTTTGTTCAGGTTTACCTGAGAAGGCGATGACGTCATAGCCCAGCTGCTTTAAAATAGCGATACTAATGCTACCGACGCCGCCCGTTGCACCTGTGACAGCGACCTCACCATCACTTGGTTTTGCGCCCATTTTTTCTAATTTTTGCACGCTTAAGGCTGCCGTTAAGCCGCCTGTACCATAGATCATAGCTTCTTTTAGCGTCAAGGACTCTGGGCATTCTATGGCCCAGTCGGCAGGTATAGAAATCATTTGCCCTAGGCCACCCGGCGTATCCATACCCAGATCATAACCAAATACCACCACCTTTTGACCTTCGGCAAAGGTGCCGGATTTGTCGCTGACAACGACACCAGCGGCATCAATACCGGGCGTGTGCGGATAGTGTTTGGTGATTCTTTTATTACCCGAAGCCGACATCGCATCTTTATAGTTGAGTGATGAGTAGTGCACCTCGATTAGCAGGTCATTGTCTGGCAAATCACTGACACTGCGTTCTTTGATGCTTTTTCCAAACTCACCGTCATTGCTCTCTTCGACGACCAAGGCTTTAAACGTGGTGTTTGATGCTGTGTTCTTAGACATGGTTATATCCTTATTAAACATTATTATTGATAGACATTATTGGCGGTCATTGTTAATGACTTACCTATATCATTAAAACAAAAAAAGCCCACTGTAACCCCACTCTCAACTTCGAAAG